>JANLQE010000102.1:0-14794 GCA_031367625.1 Bacteroidota bacterium | reverse complement strand
GGCATCAGTAATATTTGTGCTGCAGGGGATGCTGAGACAATGCTGATACACAAAACCGGAACGGTCATTTTTATTAATATAGATATCGTTCTTAAACATCCTAAGCTGATTCATTGGCACCCAGAAAGGCCGGCTTTGCATTTTATGATCGTTCAGTATTTTTAAAACCGCTTTTTGTTTTTTTGTAAAAATTGTAGGCAGCCACCAGTTAGGATTTACCTCATTGCTCACCTGCTGAAATTTAATATCGCCTGCACCAGTCAATTCTTTTTTATAATATGCAATAATTTCTTTTTTTCGTTTAAGGAAACCCGGTAGTTGTTCCATTTGCGCCACACCCATTGCTGCTGCTACATTTACCAGCCTGTAATTATACCCAATTTCATCATGTATATATTCAAAAGGATCGCTCTTGGCCTGCGTGGTAAGATGCTTTGCTTTTTTTGCCAATGCTTCATCATCTGTTACAATCATGCCGCCGCCGCCGGTAGTAATTATTTTATTTCCGTTGTAGCTAAAGGTGCCCATTAAACCAAAGCTGCCTGCATGTTTGCCTTTGTAATAACTTCCCAAAGCTTCTGTACTATCTTCTATAACTGTAAGATTATATTGTTTTGATATTGCCAGCAGCCTGTCCATATCGCAAATATTTCCCAGCACATGCACGGGCATTATCACCGGAATACGCCTGCCATCTTTTTTATAATGACATGCGCCATTTTTTTGTTCTGTTTCTTTTGTCAAAAATTCTTCCAGCAGGTTTAAATCCATCTGCCAGTTATTTTCATCAGTATCTATCAATATGGGTGAGGCCCCGGTATATTTTATTGCGTTAAGTGTGGCAATAAAAGTAATGTTGGGTGCAATTACATAATCCTCAGTATTTACGCCCATCATCACCAGGCAAATATGTAATGCAGTGGTACCGCTGCTTGTAGCTACGGCGTATTTTGTACCTGCAAATTCGGCACTCATTTTTTCAAACTGATCTACGTAAGCGCCTACGCTGCTCACCCAGCCGGTTTCAATACATTCGGTTACATATTTTAATTCGTTGCCACCCATATTTGGGCCAGAAAGTAAGAGCATAATTATTTAAATTTTTAATTGCGGCCCCTGGGTCTTAGCAATACATTTAGAGGCATCTCTTTTGCTGTTGCAAACCTATTAAAAAAAATGGCTCCAGCCTAAAGACCGGAGCTTATCAATTAATATTCTAAAGGGCAAAATTAAATATTTCTGAATTTTTGAGCAAATGAATCTGTAACAATACCGGTTTTTAATAGCGTGTAAATTTCTTTTACGCCTTCGGGTACTTTTTTGGTGATGGTATAGCCCAGTTCATTTTTTATTTTATCAAAGTTTACCCGGTAATCTCTTGGGTCTTCATTCATATCTACATAATTCACTTTTACATTGGGTACTACTTTACAAACCTCTTCTATCACCATGCCTTTGTTATAATTTTCTTCTGTGCTACCTACATTAAATACATTGGCTCTTACTTTTTCTTCGGGGCTTTCCAGCACCAGTACTACTGCCCTTGCCAAATCATCTACGTGGCAGTATGGGCGCCAGAATTGTGCTCCCCAAATTTCCTGCTCTCCATAAATAGTAGCATTGCGGGTAAATTCGTTTACGGTTAAATCGAAACGGATACGTGGAGAAAAACCATAGACGGTACTAAATCTTAGGGCAGTGCTGCAGATTTTTGAATCCTTTCTTTGCTCCAGTAAATATTTTTCAAATTTTACTTTTAGTTCGGCATATAATGATACCGGGTTTAATTGAGATGTTTCTGTAACGAAAGAATCAGGATCGCTCATTTTACCATAGTTACTGCAGGTGCTTGCAAATACAAAACGTTTTACGCCAGCTTTTTCTGCGGCTTCAAATAAGGCAACACTTGCTGCCCAGTTGGTTTCATTAGCTTCATCGCTGTATTTTTTGCAGGCAGGATCGCCCACAATGGCAGCAAGATGAGCAATTCCATCAATTCCCTCTAATGCTTTTTTTACGTCATCTGCATTACGTACATCGCCCAGCATAAACTCAAAATCAGGATTAAGCATTACATCTATCAGTGCATCGCCGCCAAATTTTAAACTATCAAAAGCCCTCACCTGATACCCCTTATTTAATAACTGGCGAACCAATACTGATCCTATATATCCGGCGCCACCTGTAACTAATACCTTCATAATAATTATTTTTTCGTTTGCAAAGATAAGGTTAATGATTTTTAAAAATTATATGCAGGCGGCTGGAGATATACGGAAGATGAGTTAAAATGGCGGGAAAATAATTTTTGAAACAGGGGATTGTTTATCCCACTCATTTTTTTGTTATTTAGCGGGGCAACCAACTACGGTTGTATTGTCGGGCACATTTTTTATTACTACAGCGCCTGCACCAACCATAACATTTTTTCCTATGCTGATGCCCTGGCGTATTACCGCCCCTGCACCCACAAAAGTTTGTTGCCCAATAAATACATTGCCGCACAACACAGCACCAGGGCCGATATGAGCAAAATCTTCAATACAACATTCATGCTCTATTATACAACCGGTATTACATATTACCCCAATACCAATTTTTGCCAATGGGTTAATGATAACGCCGGCAGCAATCATTACACCATTTTGTGCAATTATAACTGAGGCATCTATAACAGCCGTTGGATGAATGGCATTGATGGGAAACATTTCCCTGGCAGCAAAGTCATCAGAAATTCTTCTGCGAATTTTATTATCTCCTATGGAGATAAAAAAATCATTCTGCAGAAAAGCATCTACAGCGTTTTCAGCATTTTCAGAACCGAGAAACCGGAGATTGAAAGGATCATTATTTTTCTTATTTGTATCACAATAAGCAAATACATTTTTACCCATAGCTTTTAAAATACTGTACAACACAAACGCATGGCCGGAATACCCTATTAATATACAGTCTTTGTTCTTCAAAGCTTATCCTTTTTTCTTTAGTTTGGTTACCAATTTTGACAATGATTTAAAGAAATAAAGTATGGTTTTATAATCGAGGAACAAAGAAGGTTTTACATATTTGCCCATATTGTTCAGTGGGCCGATGCCCAAATTTTTAGACATTAAAATAAACCCTTCGGGAGTACATTCAAACCTGCCGTTTACTGTTAAGGTTTCGTAGCCCCAATCAAATTTATAAATAAAGTTTAGAGAATCTGAATGCATTTTAACCATATACCCATTTTGTGCAGAAGGGATGGCCTGTAAGCCTTTTAACAGGGAGTAACTGACAGTGGTATTTATATCATGCAGGTAAATACTGAAGGGCTTAAAAAATTTAAAGCCAGGCATAACCGATGCTATCTTTACAAGGGCCATGCTGTTATTGGATGAAATGCGTTGGTAATATTTTGTTGCCTGCTCCTGCAACTGCTCAAGCGAAACTGAGGCAGAAGTACGCCTGGCTGCATTTGGCAGATCAATATAATATTTATTATATTTTTCCAGGCTCAGTGCATTGCCATTCCAATTGTGGGGCATTTCCCAAACATCACCCGGAAACATAAGCACAGCCTTACTGTTTGCTGCTTCAATACTTTCTATAGCCTGCTGTGGTTTATTGATACTATCATTCATATAAGCATTTTCCTGATGCGAAAAATAAATGAAACTTGCAAATGGAATGGTATAGGTTGGTTCAAATACGTTTATCTGTTCTTTTACAATTTCCAGCTTGGAAGCGGCAGCTAATTCACGTAATTTTTTTTCGTCTGGATTTCCTTTCCATGCGGCATACCCAAACTGGGTAAGCAATACATCTACCTTGCCGGTAATTTTGCGTATGTCTTCTGCCTTTCCATCTCCATCTACTACACAATCGTTGGCATTCAAAATCTTGTAGCCATTACAATTATACATAATCCAACTGTCAAAAAAAGGTACTTTATTGCAGATTACCGAAAAACCAGGAACCAACTCTACTTCATTATTATCTTTGAGTTCAAGAATTTGATATCCCAGTCCTTTACAAAATTTTATTACTTTTTTATCCCGTGTTTCCTGGTACAGAATGGTAATATTTTTACGGTGATGTTCGGGGATTTTTTTTAATGCTACCGGAGAAAAATGATCTGGATGTTCGTGGGAGTACCAGATGTAATTGATACTGGCCGGTGAATTTTCAAAATCAAAACCAGATGGCACCAACAGATCCCATCCATCGTTAAATGCACTGCCAATCAGCCATGGGTCATTCAATATCCTTATGCCGTTGTGTTCTATAATAAAGCTGGCATGATTTACAAATTCTATCTTCATTGGTATATATATTTTTAAAGCTCAAAAATAGCCTATTTCTTATTGGCTGCCTGATTCTCCTGGTTTTTCAATTTGCTTCTGTAAAATTCCAATAAATTATACAGAACTGTTTCTTTAGCAAAATTAGATTTTACATGTGTATATAATGCTGCAGCATATTGCTGCATTACTTCATTGTTATTAAAGGCAAATGAAAGTGCCATTTGCAGGGCCATTGTGTTCTGTACAGGAAATACAATCCCATTTATATTATTAGTAACAATATCTATATTTCCAATACAATCAGAACAAATGACCGGCAATTGCATGGCCCCCGCCTGTAACAATACATTGGAAAAACCTTCTCTATGAGAAGGATGTACCAATACATTGGCTATGGACATAACCCCCCTGATATCGGATACCCACCCCAGCGTATGAATAGCAGGATGTTCCTGTATTTTGGTTATTATTTCATCTGATAGTTTATCAAGATGCATTTCTACATTTCCCGCCAGAATAAGTTGAACAGAAGAATTATTTTTATGCATTTCTGTAAAAGCATTTACGAGTTCGCTTACTCCCTTGCTTTCCAGTAAGCGGCCGGCAAATAAAAAATAAAAAACATTGCTGTTCCAGCCAATGGCGGTTTTAAGTTTTTCCTTTTCATTTATATCTACTGATTCTTTGCTGAAATACGCACAATCTATTCCATTTGTGCTGCCCTTACCTACAAGCAAAAGTTTATCTGCTTTACAAACCTTTGCATTATACAGGTAATTTAACAGCGACTGACTATTGGGGAGAACAGTTGTGGCTGCCATGCATGTCATGTATTCTGTAGAGAAATACATTATTCTTTTAATGCCCCTGGCAATAATTAATGGAGTGCCGGAATTAGAATGAAGCCTTACCGGTACGCCGCTGATACGTGCAGCTAACATGCCCAGCAGCCCTGCTTTTGGCGTATGCGTATGCACTATATGAGGCTTTTGCCTCCTAAAAATTTTTATAAGCTGAAAAAGACATTTTACATCATGAACGATAGTAATTTTTCTTGTCATCGGCACCACAATATGCGGGCATTGTTCATTTTTAATTACTTCTGTCAATTCTTTTCCTCCTGCACTTATCATTAAAACATCAAAGCCATTGGCGGCCATAAAACGCATTTGTTCATTCAGCAAATAACGAAATGCAATAGGGGCAGTAGTGATGCGGATAAGTTTCTTCTTAAAAGGATCTGGTAACAACAATAAATTTTAAAAGGTTAGAGAACAGCTATTTTATATGGCGCCAAAAATAATCTCATATTACCGAAAGGCAAGTAGTAATTTAAGATAAATTTGTTTTTGCTTTTTACAATATTGTATTTACAGCAAAGAGTAGTCAATAAAAATCGCAGTAACCATCATCGAATGTTATTGCTGCCAAAGGTTTTGATGAATGGGTATTTGCTATCACTTCATCCAGCGATGTTGCAAAAAAAAATTTATTACAATATACAATTGACCATAACCAATAACACCCGGTGAAAAAGAAAAAATACAATCTGGTGCCTAAAAAAAGCATTGCAAATTTATTTATTATTAAAAAGATGAGGTTAATTCATCCACTTGTCATACCACATCTGAAACATCAACAGGTACCATATTTTTTCTGCCCGTTCTATTTTGCCATCGTAAAAAGATTTTTTTATCCTTTGTATTTCAGCATTGTTGAAAATATTTTGTTTTATAATAAATGGTTCATCAAAATACTGATCTACAAAAGGTTTCAGGTCATTCTGCAGCCAGTTTGCAATGGGTATTCCAAAGCCCATCTTTGGCCGGTCCATCATTTCTTTGGGAAGGTATTTATGCACTATCTGTTTTAAAATATATTTTTTATTGCCTTTATTATATTTATATTCCATTGGTAATTGTGCAGCCCACTCAATAATGCGGTGATCCAGAAATGGCTCTCTTCCTTCAAGGCTTACACTCATCCCTGCCCTATCCACCTTTTGCAAAATATCATCAAGCAAATAGGTTTGGTAATCTATTGCCATAATGTAAGAAAGGGTAGAATGAAATTCGGGTTTTAATTCTTGGCTGTCAAAGGCAGTGGATAAAATATCAATGGGAGATTTAAAAAGGGCGGCTATATCATCTTCTCCCATTTGTTTGGTAAGGCTTAATAAAATATTATGTTCCGTGGGACTTTTTAATAATAATTTTACCTTTTCGTACCTGCTGTGAAAAAGATATTTTTTATTGAGTATAGGAATTGAACCGGCAGGAATAATATTGAGGAGAGCCGCTGCGCCTTTGCGCATAAAGCCCGGGATAGCCTGTAACTGCTTACCATACTTCATTATATAATCGTAACGGTTGTACCCTGCAAAAATTTCATCTCCGGCATCGGCAGATAAGGCTACAGTTACTTTTTCCCGTGCAATTTTACTTACCAGTGATGTTGGGATGGCACTGCTGTCTGCAAAAGGTTCGTCGTAAAAAAAGGGTAACTGTGGTACAATTTCCAATGCTTCTTTTTGAGTACAATAATATTCTGTGTGATCGGTACCCAGGTGTGCGGCTATTTCTTTTGCATACGGCGCTTCATTCAACCCTGCATCCGGCACTCCGATTGTAAATGTTTTTATTTTTTCTGTATTGTTTTTCTGCAACAACGCTGTTACGCAGCTACTGTCATATCCTCCACTTAAAAATACACCAACGGGCACATCGCTTACCATGCGGTACTGAAATGCATTGGTCAATAATTTTTCAGTTTCTTCTATCGCTTCCGGTAAATCTATTTTTAAGGGGGGCTTGTTGTAGGCATCATATACATTCCAGTATTGCTTTACATTCAATTCTCTGTTGGTAATATTAAAATCCAGAAAATGCCCCGGTTTTAATTTATGGGTATCTTTAAAAATACAGTGTGGTGTAGGTACATAACCGTATTGCATATACGCCGCAGCCGCTGCCAGGTTTATTTCTTTTGTAAAAGCCGGATGCTGAACTATGGCTTTAAGTTCTGATGCAAAAAGAAAGAGCCCGTTTTTCCAGTAATAGAAAAAAGGCTTTACACCGGCTCTGTCCCGGCAGGCAAAAAGCTGTTTGTTTGCCTCATCATAAATAACCAATGCAAACATACCAATGAATTTTTGCAACGATTTGCTTCCCCATTCGGCGTAAGCATGCAGAATAACTTCGGTATCGCTATGGCTATGAAAGCTGTGGCCTTTTATTTCTAACTCTGCTTTTATTTCGGCATAATTATAAATCTCTCCATTATAAGTAATGTGCAGGCTGCCAAAGGTCTGGGGCTGGCTGCCCCCTTCTGAAAGATCAATGATGCTTAAGCGGCGGTGCCCAAGACCCACTGTGGCAATATCGTTTTGATACATGCCGTACCCTTCGCCATCGGGCCCACGATGCTGCATGGTACGGTTCATCTTCTCTAAAATGTTCTGGGTAGTTGCTTTCTTAAAATCTATAAAACCTGAAATGCCACACATGAATAATCTTATTTTTATAAGTTGCTAAATTAACGAAGGGGTACTTATTTCTAAGCCATAAAATACTTTATTTAATAGCCGGCCAGTTTTTTATCCCTTCATTATATTTTTGTAATTTTTTTGTAAATAAACAAAGTAAGCTTGTTTTAATAATACTCTTTTACAATTTCTTTGCCACTGTTAGATAATACCATCCTGATTTACTAAATAGTGCAACGCCCGCCAGACAGTACGGGCAGGGGCTATGTATAAATCTTAGATGGTATAATTTAATTTTCAGCAATCTTTTTTAAATATTGCCCATATCCGCTTTTCACCAGTTCATTGGCCAGGTGCAATAATTGTTCTTTGCTGATAAACCCCATACGCCATGCAATTTCTTCGGGGCAGCCAATTTTTAATCCCTGCCTTTTTTCTATAACCCTTACATACTCACCGGCATCGCTCAGCGAATCGAAGGTGCCGGTATCTAACCAGGCAAACCCTCTATCCAGCACCGCTACTTTAAGCGTTTTATTTTTAAGGTAATGCTTATTTACATCAGTAATTTCAAATTCACCCCTTGGGCCTGCGGGTAAATTTTTAGCAATATTTATTACGCTGTTGTCATAAAAATACAATCCGGGTACGGCATAATTACTCTTAGGTACAGCGGGCTTTTCTTCTATACTTAATGCCGTAAAGCTGTTATCAAATTGTACCACTCCATACCTTTCAGGATCGCTTACGGGATAAGCAAAAATTACAGCGCCGTTTACCTGCGATGCCTGCTGCAATAACCTGCTAAAGCCGCTGCCGTAAAAAATATTATCGCCCAATACCAGTGCCACGCTATCGTTGCCTATAAATTTTTCGCCAATTACAAAAGCCTGTGCCAGGCCATTGGGTATTTCCTGTTTGGCATATTGAATGTTGCATCCCCATTTACTACCATTGCCCAGTAAACGCATAAACTGCGCCTGGTCTTCGGGAGTGGTAATAATCAAAATGTCTTTTATACCGGCTAGCATTAATGTGCTTAGCGGATAATAGATCATTGGCTTATCATAAATTGGCATTAATTGCTTACTGATGCCCATTGTAATTGGATACAATCTTGTGCCTGAGCCACCGGCGAGAATAATTCCTTTCATTTGAAAAGTTTAGGGGTTTAGAAAGTTTAGAGGTTTAGAAAGTTTAGAAAAGACAAAAACTTTGATCTTTGCTGAGATTTTCTTAATCCGGAAATTAAGAGGGTTTGTCTTTCTATCAATTCTCTTCCCTGCTCATGCAATTCTTTTGATAAAAAATTAAGATCCTGGGTTATTATTAAATCATTTAAAAGTTCTATTGTACTGCTGTAAGCTATTGTGCTAAAATGTGCCTGATCTTTTGAAGTTTTACGTGAAGTCCCTTCGGCAATATTTGATGCAACCGAAATAGCCGCCCTTCGCATTTGGCTGACCAAGCCAAATTTTTCTTCCTGCGGAAATTCTTTTGTAGCTAAATACGTCCATACAGCCATTTGCCTGGCATGTTGCCAACATTCCAGTTTTTCGAACGAATATACTTTCATAGCTTTTGTTTTTATGAAGATACTTAATTTGAGGGTTTAGGAAGTTTAGGGGTTTAGGAGGTTTAGGGGTTTAGGGGTTTAGGGCGCTCCGCTAAACTTCTCAACCCCCTAAACTTTCTAAACCCTCTTGGCATACTGCCCTTCATAATAATCTTTATAATGCCCATTCACCACATTGTTCAGCCACCCGGTATTCTGCAGGTACCAGTCAATAGTTTTTGATAATCCTTCTTCAAATTGCAAAGATGGCATCCAGCCTAATTCATTTTTTAATTTTGCAGCGTCTATTGCATACCGCAGGTCGTGGCCGGCCCTGTCTTTTACATAAGTGATCAGTTGTTCCGATGTGCCTGCCGGGTTTCCCAGTTTTGCATCCATCTGTTTACACAATTCTTTTATGAGGTCAATATTTGTCCACTCGTTGTGCCCGCCGATATTGTAAGTTTCGCCAATTTTTCCCTGGTGGTAAATAATATCTATAGCCCTTACATGGTCTTCTACAAAAAGCCAATCCCTTATGTTTTCGCCTTTGCCATAAACAGGCAATGGTTTATTGTTAATGATATTATTGATGCTGAGCGGAATTAATTTTTCCGGAAAATGAAAAGGGCCGTAATTATTACTACAGTTAGAAATTTTTACGGGCAGTTGATAAGTATGGTAAAATGCCCTTACAAAATGATCAGAAGAAGCTTTAGATGCAGAGTAGGGGCTACGGGGGTCGTAAGCGGTATCTTCATAAAAAAAACCTTCTTCGTCCAAAGAGCCATATACCTCATCGGTAGAGATATGATAGAATACTTTGTTGTTATAATCAGCTTTCCAGCTTTCTTTTGCTACCTGTAGTAATGTAGCAGTACCCAATACATTAGTTTTTACAAAAGCGAGCGGATCGGTAATAGACCTGTCCACATGGCTTTCGGCAGCACAATGCAACACACCGGTAAAATGATGCGCTGCAAAAAGCTGTTGCAAAAAAACCATATCCGTAATATCGCCTTTTATAAATGTATAGTTAGCTGCAGTTTCTATATCTTTTAAATTAGCAAGATTACCTGCATAGGTAAGTGCATCCAGGTTTACTATTTTGTAACCGGGATATTTTGTAACAAAAAGCCTGGTAAGGTGTGAGCCTATGAAGCCGGCGCCGCCCGTAATTAAAATTGTTTTCATAAAATTATTAAGCGTAAAAATACAAAAATGGTTTTACTCAATATTAAAAAGAGTTATGCGGCTATGGTAATTTTTAAAATGAAAGCATTTTTCAGGAAGTTTTAAACACAACAATTCGATAGATTTGCAATAATAAGCAACTGGCTAAAGCTTAACCCAATCTTTCTGATGCAATACATAACCACAGTTGACTATTTCTTAGTTCCCTTTTACCTGGCACTCTTTTATTTTTTTGTAAAACGAATGGCCAGGCCCTTAAAAGAGGCTGATTTAAAAAAATATCTTTTCATGGCTTTTGGCCTCAGAATGTTTGGCAGTATTGCTTATTCAATGGTGGTACAATACTATTATGGTTATGGGGACTCCTTTACTTATTTTGCCGGAAGTAATTTTTTTACCGATCAGTTTTCTAAAGACTTCGCCAATATCAGGTACCTTTTTGCACCAATAAAGGAAGTGGAATACTGGTATAACAGTATAGAAGGAGATATAAATTTTACAGGTTATTTTAGTACTTCATCGGGCAATATGGTAATGAAAATAAGCGCTGTTATTTCTTACCTATCTTTTAATAAATACCTGATCATTTCTTTATTTTTTGGGTTTTTTTCTTTTGCGGGCCAGTGGAAATTGTTTTTGATATTTGATGAGTTAAATAAAAACAGGCATAGAAAACTGCTTGCTTTTGCAACGCTGTACACCCCTTCAATATGGTTTTGGGGTAGTGGGTTATTAAAAGATTCTATATGCCTGGGTGCTCTGGGGTTTATTATTCATATTCTTTTTAAGTTATTTGTAAAGAAAAAATTCTCCATTGCCAATCTATTGTACCTGGCAATACTGGTGTATATTGTTACTGTAATTAAATCATATATCATTATCATTCTGCTGGTGAGTACCGGCGCTTTGGTTTTTGACAAATTTATTAAGGCTGCCAAAAATATCATTCTCAGGATTGGATTGTTCTTTATTGCAGTAGCCTTATTTGCTGTTGTTTTAGCAGCCTCCGACTTTACCCAAACCTTAACTGATCTTACCGAAGAATCCGTTTTACAAATTAAGAGTTTTCAAAATAATTATCAGGCCAGTCAGGAAGAGGAACAGGGAAGTAAGGGCGGTTTTGGAATAGGAGAAGTAAATCCTTCTCTTGGAAGTGTTGCACTAAAAAGCCCATTGGTAATTTTTACCTGCCTTTACCGGCCCTTTCTTTGGGAGAGCAAATCAATAATGATATTATTAACATCCCTGGAATCTATGTTATTACTTTATTTTACGCTGTACCTTTTTAAAAAAACTAAACTTACCGGCTTTTTTAAGGCTATTTTTTCAAATCCCTATCTTCTTTTTTGTTTTGTATTATCCATGATTTTTGCATTAATTATAGGTTTCACCACCTTTAATTTTGGAACAATGGTTAGATATAAGATTATTTTTCTTCCATTTTTTTATTTCATGCTGGTAAATATTTATTCTGGAATTACTAAGAACAGCGTTAAGCAATCTATAAACGAAACTGTAGAAAAAAAATAAGTATTCTACCCAGGAGCTAATAAAGCGTTCCTTCCTGTTGGATTTTTTTATAAAAAACTGCCGTATCTTTTATCATTCTTTCGGTGTTATAATAACTCACATATTTTTGATAGCCATTATCTGCCAGTCTTTCCCGCTCTACGGGGTTATGCAAAAGGGAAATAATACTGCTGGCCAATCTTTTACTATCCTTTACCGGAACCAAAATACCGTTTTCATTATGTACAATTATTTCGTTGCAGGCCTGTACATCAAATGCTATAACCGGTGTTTTTAAAGCAAAAGATTCTATGTACACCAATCCAAATGGCTCGTATAAAGAGGGCAGTACAATTATATCTGACTCCTCAATATAGGAATATGGATTATTTTGAAATCCTGTAAAACTGATATGCTTTTGTACTCCCAATGCTACAGCTTTTTTTTCTAAAGCTTCCTGCTCAATACCTTCGCCCATTACCAGCAATTGCATTGCCGGAAATGCTTTAATAATTTCAGGCATGGCATCAAAAAGATAAGCGTGCCCTTTAATTTCTGTTAACCTGCCTGCAATTATTAATTGTGGCGTTGAAACCCTGTACTGTACCCCTTTTTCTTTAATGATTTTTTTATCTACACTAATACCATGATGTATAAAGTGCATTTTTTGGGGAGTGAGTTTTAAATTATAATATAAATCAGCAACTGCCTTGCTTATTGTAATATTTTTATCAATCCTGCCAATTACAAATTTTGTAACAAAGTAATACAGGTTATAATTAATTTTTCCTATCCTGTCTGCATTATCAATAAAATAAGATTCTTTATATCCATGCTTGGTTGATAAGAGTAATATCTTTTTATTAAAAAAAAGTTTTACTGCAACAGCTAATACATCAGAATTAAATAAGTGAGAATGGATAATACGGATACCATTTGTTTGACAATAATGATTTATTTTTTTAGCTACTCCTAAAAGATTGATCCTGCTGGTTGGTAATAATTGTGTGGCAATTCCTTTTTCTGTTAACCTGTTGCAGTACAGTTGAACTTTACTTTGATGAGCATGAGGTCAAACACAAATTACATCACATTGAATTCCGTATTGCTTTAATCCGGGCAACAGATCCAACAGGTATTTTTCGGCACCGGCAACACCATGCGTATATATTAAATGGAGTATTTTCACGATAAAAAAGCCTGGTTATAGCGTTCAAACATAATTAAATTAGAGAAATTATTTTTTGCAAATATTAAAGCCCCTTCTGCCAACTGTTCTCTCTTGGTTAGATTACTGATCAGTTCTTCTAAAACTGCTGCTAATTTTATTTCATTTTTTGCCGGCACCAGCAGCCCGTTTACTTCATTTTCTACCATATTATTTATCCCGGCAACATCTGATGCAATTATGGGAAGGCCGCAGGCCATTGCCTGCATAATTGCAGTACTCATAGTTTCGCCCAGCGATGCATGAATATAAATATCTAATGACTGTAAAAAAACCGGTAATTTTTTTTCATCCAGCGTTCCTATAAAAATTATTGTACCTCTAAGATGCAACTCATCTACTGCCTGCTCCAAAACATTTCTATACGCCCCATCTCCTGCTATAAAAAGTTTTACATTAACCGCAGGATATTTATTTTTCAACAAACCAATGGCAGCAAAAAGAGTAATATGATCTTTAATAGCCACCAGCCGACTTTGCATGCCCAGGATTAATTCTTTATTATGCTGTTTGCTTAAGCCGGGGCAAAACAAGGACAGATCAATGCCATTAGGTATTACCATTATTTTATTGTGCCTGTATAACCAGCCAAGGTTTTGCTTAACATCCTGCTGGTATTGGTTGCTTAAAAAAACTATTTTATCTGCCAGCAACATAGATAGTTTTAATGCTGCTTTTTCTGCGCCAGTTTTCATGTGCATGGCCTGTGTTTCCCTTACAATTATTTTGCATCGTTTAGATGACAGTAATTTTGCAGCAAAAGCTACGGGAACAGCAATACTTCCATGCAGAAAAATTATTTCGGGATCAGCTTTACGGATGGCTTTAAATAACCGGTAGAAAAATACAAAATGTTTACCCGGTTGTTTTTTAATAAATGTATAAGGTATATTTAATGCCGTACAACGTTCTGTATATTCGTTCCTTATTTCTTCAATACCGTTAAATACGGCTTCATAATCATACTTATGCTTCCTGTCTGCATTTACCATTGAAAAAAAGACGCTGCCGTGCCCACCCAGCCCCGAGTATAATACATGCAATACTTTCATTTGTTAAACCGGTTTTTTACAGCTTGCTTCTACCCCGTTGCCCCCGTACTCACACCATATTGATGTTGCCCCCAGTTTTGTAAGTGTGGAAATGATCTGACTCTTGTTTCTAAAATTTTTATGCCAGTCAGTTAGAGAGTCATGCGTATCCAGCAACGCCCACTCTTCCTGCTGCTGATCGTTTAACTGAGGAAATGCATCGTAGTAAGTAATTACAGGGGAGATACGGTTGAGCAAAACACTCATCATTTTATTTCCCCTGAATTTTTTATGTAAGGGTAAATATTTTTTTACCAGACTTTGTGTAATAGCAATTGTTTGTGTGGAAGATTTTTTCCGTAGCCACAACCTGTAAAAAGGAGCTACCCGTAAAAGGTTTGATTTAGTAAAAGTGTAATGATCTATAATAAGTGTACCGCCTTTTTTTACCAGGCTGTAAAGACTTTTTATAGTTTCTTCCGGCGAAGGGGTATGTTGTATTACTCC
>JANLQE010000092.1:0-3776 GCA_031367625.1 Bacteroidota bacterium | reverse complement strand
CAGTAAACATCCCATTCTTCAATTTGTAGAAGGCGATATTATTAAATACAGTTATCCGCTAACCGGCACAGAATGGAACAACAAACTTTTTACTCCCGGCCAATATGAAATAAGAATTTTATATGATAGCAATCAAAATGGTATTTGGGATCCCGGCAATTATTCAAAAAAACTACAGCCCGAAAAAGCCGTAACACTTGCCGAAAAAATATCTATTCGGGCAGATTGGGATAATGAGAGAGACATACAATTATAACGGATAATTTTTTAATTATTAATAGATAATGAAAGCCGAAATCTGTGTAAAGCATATTATCAATTATCCATTTAATCATTATCCATTTATTCCATTCTCAATTATCCATTAGCGCATTATCAATTATCTTCGTCCCATGGTTTTCTCCTCTACACTTTTAGAAAATGCGGTAAATGAATTTGCAAAACTTCCTGGTATTGGCAAAAAAACAGCATTAAGGCTGGTATTGCACCTTATAAAACAGGATGCTGCAGAAGTAGAAAATTTTAGTCATATCATTTCTAAAATGAGGGCCGAAATAAAATTCTGCAAACGCTGTTATAATATTTCTGATAAAGAACTTTGTAATATCTGCAGCAATACCATGCGCCAGCAACACCTCATTTGCGTGGTAGAAAATATCCGTGATGTTATTGCCATAGAAAGCACCCAACAGTTTAATGGATTATACCATGTGTTAGGCGGCATCATCTCCCCGTTAGATGGTGTAGGGCCGGAGCAGTTAACCATTGATGCCCTGGTAAGCCGTATAAAAACGGAAGAAACACAGGAAGTTATTTTTGCCCTCAACCCTAATATACAGGGCGATACAACCATTTATTATATAGGGCGAAAGCTAAAAGAAATCTCCGTAAAAATTACTACAATAGCCCGTGGCATTGCTTTTGGAGGCGAGTTGGAATATGCCGATGAAATGACCCTTGCCAAAAGTATCAGCAACCGCATCCCGGTAGAAAATTATATTTCCACCGGTTCATAATCATCTTTCATTTTGTGTTTTGGGCAGGTTTTTATACCTTTACGCTCTTGATGGGGCGGATTTGTTTATTGTTCAACCCCTTCATTTTTTCACTATTGAACTAATAAACGAAAACCATCTCCAACCTCACTCCGGATTTGCAAATCGTTTTATCAGTTTAATTTATTTTTTTGGAACAAGCAGTTTAGCAATGGTCATCATCGTTGTTCCGATAGCAATCGGAACTCACTTGTACAATTATAACAATATTCAGCGCCTTTAAATCGTAGCTTTTTACTTTTTGAGGCAGATAAGCATTAGCGAATAACCGCAAATGAGCAAAAACACAAATCAATTTTCATACGTGTTTTATTCGTGCATTTGTGGCAAAAAAATAAAGATACTTCTTTGCACCTTCGTGCCTTAGCGGTAAAAAATTTAATATTATGGCAAACATTAAAGACGAGCTTAAAAAACGCATCCTTATTATTGATGGCGCTATGGGTACCATGATACAGCGGCATAAACTTTCCGAAGAAGATTATCGTGGTACCCGTTTCAAAGACTGGCATACCGATGTAAAAGGCAATAACGATTTGCTTAGCATTACGCAACCGCAGATCATTCAGGAAATACACGAACAGTATCTCGCTGCCGGTGCAGATATTATTGAAACCAATACTTTCAGCAGTACTGTTATTGCACAGGCCGATTATGATATGCAATCACTGGCTTATGAGCTTAACGTTGCCTCCGCAAAATGTGCACGCATTGCCGCTGATAAATACACGGCCAAAGACCCGTCAAAGCCACGCTTTGTTGCAGGGGCTATCGGACCATTAAATAAAACATTATCGCTATCGCCAGATGTAAATAACCCCGGTTTTCGTGCCGTTACTTTTGATGAAGTAGCAGCAGCTTATACCGAACAGATAAGAGGGCTGGTAGATGGAGGTGTGGATCTTTTATTGATAGAAACAATTTTTGATACGCTTAATGCAAAGGCGGCTATCTATGCTGCAAAAAATTATTTTAGACAGAACCCCCTTCCGGGGGGCAGGGGGGCTGAGTTGCCCATCATGATCTCCGGGACTATCACCGATGCAAGTGGCCGTACTTTAAGCGGACAAACCCTGGAAGCTTTTTATGTTTCGGTAATGCACGCAAACCCTTTAAGCATCGGCCTAAACTGTGCATTGGGCGCTGCAGAAATGCGGCCACACATAGAAGAACTTTCGGCTATCGCTTCCTGTTATACTTCGGCTTATCCCAATGCAGGCTTGCCAAATGCTTTTGGTGAATATGACGAACAGCCGCACGAAACAGCACACATCATTGAAGAATGGGCTGCCAACGGCTGGCTCAATATTGTCGGCGGCTGTTGTGGAACTACACCCGATCATATAAAACATATTGCAGATGAAGTAGCGAAGTATAAAGCAAGAGAATTACCGATAGTAGAAGAAGCACTTGCATAACCACAGAGGTTTTAGAGTTTTTCACAGAGTATTAGAAGTTTACAATCCTAAGTTTATGGATAACATTAATAACCTGACAGAAACAATATTAAAATATGCCTTTAAGATTCATTCAGCACTGGGACCCGGGCTTTTAGAATCTTCGTACAAAGAATGCTTATTTTATGAACTAAATAAAAACAATATCTACACAGAGAAAGAAAAGGCAATGCCTTTATATTATGAAGAAATTAAGATGGATGTTGGATACAGGGTTGACCTGATGGTTGAAAATAAAGTAATACTGGAAATAAAATGTGCTGAATGTTTTACAGATGTGCATACAGCACAATTACTAACTTACCTAAAACTTTCAGGATGTAAAGTTGGCCTTTTGCTGAATTTTAAAACGGCAAGTTTAAAAAACGGAATTAAAAGGCTTATTCTATAAAAACTTTTTTACTCTGTGCAAAACTCTAAAACCTCTGTGGTTAACTAAATAAAATAATGAATACAATAAAACCATATTTAAGATTAAGCGGTTTAGAACCTTTGATCGTTCGCCCCGAAACAAATTTTGTAAACGTGGGCGAGCGTACAAACGTAACCGGCAGTAAAAAATTTGCAAGGCTTATCAGGGCGGGCCAGTATGAAGAAGCATTATCTGTAGCAAGGCAGCAGGTAGAAAACGGTGCTCAGGTATTGGATGTAAATATGGATGATGCCTTGCTGGAAGGTATACAGGCCATGACCACTTTTTTGAACCTGGTACAGGCAGAGCCGGATATTGCAAAGATCCCCATCATGATTGACAGCAGTAAGTTTGAGATTATTGAAGCAGGCTTAAAATGTGTGCAGGGAAAGTGTATTGTAAACTCCATTTCTATGAAGGAAGGCGAAGCCAAATTTATAGAGCAGGCATTTATCTGTAAAAGTTATGGCGCTTCTGTAATTGTAATGGCTTTTGATGAAGAAGGTCAGGCAGATACTAAAAAACGTAAAATAGAAATTTGCCAGCGGGCTTATAAAATATTAACTGAACAGGTAGGCTACGATCCGCAGGATATTATTTTTGATCCCAATATTTTTGCCATAGCTACAGGCATTGAAGAGCATAATAATTATGCGCTGGATTTTATTGAAGCCACCCGTGAAATAAAAAAATTAATGCCGCTTACCAAAGTAAGCGGTGGGGTAAGCAATATGTCTTTTTCCTTTAGAGGTAATGATCATGTAAGGGAAGCCATGCATGCCGTATTTCTTTACTATACTATACAGGCTGGCATGGATATGGGCATTGTAAATGCAGGTCAGTTGGTGGTGT
>JANLQE010000279.1:0-2485 GCA_031367625.1 Bacteroidota bacterium | reverse complement strand
TGCTAAAATTATCAAAGTTAAATGCGCCGTTTACATCATCCCAGGGTTGTGCTCCGGGTATTTTTGGGGCATGTGGATTTCCTGGCATTGAAAAGCTTTTGAAACCCCCTTTTGGTGTATTGAAAGAAAAACTTCTTACATCTATATTTTTTCGCTCCTTCAAAGTGGCTTTTACCGATTTTTCTTTACCATTTCTTTTGTAATAAACTTTTACGCTGGCGTTAGGTTTCATAGCACTTATTACTTCTGCTAATATTTTAGGCCCGTCTATTTTTTTATCATCCACTTTTGTGATAATATCATCTTTTTGCAAACCTGCTTTCTCTGCCGGGCTTTCTTTTGTAATATCTGTTATTTTAGCGCCATCATCTGCTTTTTCAGTGCTTACGCCTAAAAATGTTTTTTTCATACCGGGTCCCATCATTCCTTTAAAGCCGTCGCTGTTGAAATTAAAATTCATGTTATCCAGGTCTCCAAGATCCATCAGCCTGTTTCCATCACGTATCATTATTTTCTTTTTGTTTATGGTAATTTCATCATCTTTAAATTCTACCAGCGGCTTACCATTGATCAAAACTTTGTCACCCGTAATCTGAACAGTGATGCTGGCATCTTTATCGCCTTTTTTGCGGATAATAATTTCCTGTGTTTCCTTTTTATTTTCTTTAGTTGTGTTTTCTTCCTGTGCCATTGCCTGATAACTGAAAGAAGAAAAAAGGCAAGGTAAAAAAGCAAAAAATATTTTTTTCATGATTGAGATTTTTATGTACGAAAGTTTTAGTATATCAAAACTAAGGCAATTATTTTAATTACGAAACTTTTCGCAAATTATTTTTTTTCTTTAACAAACTATTAGGGCGAGAGGTTTGCGGCGATATAGGTTTTACGGAGCAATAATCTACAATTGATTCATTTAAAAATGCATACCGATTTTTTGTAAGACCTTTCGAGGGTAGTCTTTAAGAGTAATTGGTTAAAGATAATAGCCATAGTTGCGGTGGAATTTAAAATCATGCAAACATAATCTTTCCTTTTGGCTGGGGGATTGCCCTGCCTAACGAGGTAGCTGTTTCAATCCACTCATTAATTATTTGCTGGCTCTTAGTTAAAGCATTTCCATAAGAATTACCTTCTGCCATGCAACCAGGTAATTCGGACACTTCCGCCACATAACAATTATCTTCTTTGCTCCAGTAAATTATTATTTCATATTTATATTCCATCTATGGGTATTAGTTTACAAGCAGTAATTCATCAAAATTAAAATTGTTATCAGTAGTACTGGAAAGAAGTTTGCATTAAAGTTTACACCTTTTTAAAAGGTGTAAACTTTAATGCAGGTGGCAAAATAATTTAAATTAACCCTCTTACTTTTTCTATCAACGCTGCAAAGCTACTTACATCCTGCCCTCCGGCAGTTGCCAGGTTTTTTTGCCCGCCGCCGCCTCCGTTTATCAGTGGGCTTACAATTTCTTTTATAATTTTTGAGGCGTCCATATTTTTTGCAGCTACTACTGTATCGCTTATGCTGATGGCCACATGGGCTTTGCCACCAATATTGCTGCATAAAACAACCAGGTGATCATGCAGATGATGTTTTAAATCGAAACATAATTTTTTTAGCGCATCAGCATTGGGCACTTCTATTGCCTGGCCGATGAAACTAACGTTGTTGATAATTTCATCTTTCTGCATCAGCTCATTTCGTATGCCCACCAGTTGCCTTGCTTCTAAAGATTCTATTCTTTTATTTAGTGAAGCATTATCTGTCAGCAAATTTTCTATAGCTTTATTAGTGTCTTTAGGATTTTTTAACAGGTCACGAATTACACTAATTTCCACGAATGCATCATTGATAAGTTGCTCTGCAGCATAACCACTGACGGCTTCAATACGCCGCACACCGGCAGCAACAGCCGTTTCACTTTTTATTTTAAAATAACCAATCTCCCCGGTATTGCCTGTATGCGTGCCCCCGCAAAGTTCAATAGAATAATTTGGGTCCATCATAACCACACGTACCACATCGCCGTATTTTTCTCCAAACAAAGCCATGGCGCCAAGTGCTATGGCTTCATCTTTTTCCATTGATTTTATTACAACTGGAATATTCTCCCTTATTTTTTCATTAACTAATTTTTCAACAGCAGTAATTTCTTCATCAGTAACTTTTGCAAAATGAGAAAAATCAAAACGAAGATGTTCTTCATTTACCAGGCTGCCTTTTTGTGCAACATGATTTCCTAAAACCTGCCGCAATGCGGCATGCATTAAATGAGTAACACTGTGGTGAACAGCAATATGCTTTCTTCTTTGGGTATCAACTTTTGCAATTACTTCTCCTCTCATGTCTGCAAAAATTGATTCTGCAAAATGTATAATAAGATCGTTTTCTTTTTTAGTGTCTATAACTGCCAATTGTATATTGCCAATTACTAATTGGCCTTTATCACCAACCTGCCCGCCACTTTCGGCATAGAATGGT
>JANLQE010000012.1:0-3872 GCA_031367625.1 Bacteroidota bacterium | reverse complement strand
AATTTTTGCCGTGGGCCAGGCATAAATAAAACGGGGATCGTAGGCCTTGCCGCACATAGCGTAATTACCCGCCCCATAAGAGTTTCCGATGATGATGGTGATTTTTGGCACCACAGAATTAGCCACAGCATTTACCATTTTAGCGCCATCTTTTATAATGCCGGAATGTTCGCTGCGGCTGCCTACCATAAAACCGGTAACATCCTGCAAAAAAAGCAACGGTATTTTTTTCTGGTTGCAGTTCATAATAAACCGGGCAGCTTTATCTGCACTGTCGTTATAAATTACACCGCCCAACTGCATTTCTCCTTTTTTATTTTTTACTATCAGGCGCTGATTGGCTACAATGCCCACAGCCCAGCCATCTACCCGGCCATAACCACAGATAATTGTTTTGCCGTAATCTTTTTTAAACTCATCAAAACTACCTGCATCGGTTATGCAGTAAATAACCTGCAGCATATCATAAGGCTTGCTGTTGCCTTGGCTCATGATGCCGTAAATGGCGGATGGCGCAGGCTTGGGCTCAATTGGTTTTATCCTGTTAAAGCCTGCAAGCGTAGCCGGGCCAAGCTTGCCGATTATTTTTTTCACCTGATCCAGGCATTCCTGTTCTGTTTTAAATTTATAATCTGCAATGCCCGAGATTTCATTATGTGTGGCTGCACCACCGAGCGTTTCTGCATCAATATCTTCACCAATGGCCGCTTTTACCAGGTAAGGCCCTGCAAGATAAATAGAGCCTGCGCCTTCTACCATCAGCGTTTCATCGCTCATGATGGGCAGGTACGCACCACCCGCCACACATGCTCCCATAACAGCGGCTATCTGTGTAATGCCCATGGCACTCATCTTTGCATTGTTGCGAAAGATGCGCCCGAAATGTTCTTTGTCCGGAAAAATTTCATCCTGCATCGGCAGAAAAACACCGGCACTATCAACGAGATAAATAATGGGCAGCCTGTTTTCCATGGCCATCTCCTGCATACGCAGATTTTTTTTTCCGGTGATGGGAAACCAGGCACCTGCCTTCACGGTTTGATCGTTGGCCACAATAATACACTGCCTGCCGCTTATATAGCCAATGCCGCTTACTGTGCCGCCTGCAGGGCAGCCGCCATATTCTTCATACATTTCATAACCTGCAAATGCACCTATTTCTATAAAGGGTTTACCGGCATCAATTAAATAACTGATGCGTTCTCTTGCGGTAAGTTTGTTTTTTTCTTTTTGTTTTTGTGCAGCTTTAATACCACCGCCTTCATATATTTTTTCCAGCTTTTGCCTGGTCTGGCTCCAGGCCATTTTCAAGGCGTCTTCGTTTTTATTAAATTCAATATTTTCCATTCGTATAAAGTTTCATTTACAAGCAGCGGCAATTTACAGTATAAGGGCGTAAACAAAAAAACGGCAGGGATATAATTACATCACCGGTAACTGAAGTTGTTATTCGGCCAGGTATTCAGTTATCGTTAAGATTTTGGTTTTGCCAGACTTCCGCAGAATGAGAAGGTCGTTATCGCCAGTTAAAAGCTTTGTGGCATTCCATCTAAAGCAAGGGATAAAAGAAAATTATCTTTTGGGTCTCTGCAGGTATTTATTTCGCTGGTTACCTCAATAAAATTGCTCTTGCTCTTATTTTCAGCATTAAGCTTTCAACATCATCTAATTTAAAATACTTTCTGAATTTAATTCTTTGTGTCACTTCTACAATTTCGTCTATCAATTCCTGGCAAAAAATAAGTTTGATTTCATTATTGGCAATGATAGAGTCAAATTTTGAAAGGTCTTTTGTAAGTAAAAAGCTTATCCAAATATTAGTATCAATTATAATTCTATCTTTTTGACCTGGCATACCTTTTTGATCTTACAATTTCTACTTCTTTGGTAATATCTTCAAGTGAAGGAGGATTGCTTTTTGCTTTTGCTCTAAATTTATTAACTAGTTTTAGAAACCCATCATCTGACAAGTTTCTAATTGAAATTAGTTTTAATTCGGCAAGATCTTCAAGCAGTTTACCTGCTTTAGGATTCAATATGTCAACTTGTAAAGTGGTCATGGTATAAAAGTAAGAATTTTTTTGACAATTTAAGTCTGTCCACAAGTTCCGCTTGTGCAAAGCAATGCTGTGCATTTGTGCTAAACAGCTTTCAGGAATTTTGTGATAGGTACTATTTTTGTTTACCAGGCTTTTTAAATTTAATACAGCTTTCCTGAAATTAAATTCAGTTTGTAATTTTCTTGGCATCATAACGGTTAAAAATGGATATAACCCTTTGCAGTTAAGGCTTTGGTGAGTTAGTAAAAAATAACCGGATGTATAATTTGTGTAATTTTTACTCCTGTAATTTTTAATTCTCAGGGATAAGTTCTATCTTAGTTGCATCTTCCGTACTATTTAAACGCCAGAGCTTAACCCACCCTGTAAAATTTACACGGCTCTATATTACACCAGCAATATTATTTTTAAACCAAAATAAAACAACATGAGAAATCAATTCATGAAAACAATGCTTATGATGCTGGTGCTGGCTGCACCGATAGTATTATTTGCACAATTTACCATTTCGGGCACCGTAACAGACGGAAGCAATTCCCCTTTATCTGGCGTTACTGTAAAACTGAGAAACAGTAATAAAGGAACATCAACAGATAATGATGGAAAATTTACCATTGCTGTACCTGGTACCAAAGGCATACTGGAATTTTCTTATGTTGACTTTCTGCCACAAACATTAAGCGTAGATGCAGGCAGCAGCAATGTAACTGTTAAGTTAACTGCGGGCAACAGTAATCTTGGAGAAGTTATCGTTGTGGGTAGCCGCTCATTGCCCCGTTCATCGGCAACTACGCCATTGCCTGTTGATAATTTTGACAGCAAAACATTAAAAACCACCGGGCAGATAAGTTTTGATAAAGCATTACAGTACAGGGTTCCATCATTTAATACAGTGAATACTCCTGTAAATGATGCTTCTACTCTTTTAGATCCTTATGAAATCAGAAATCTTGGCCCAAGCCGCACATTAGTTTTAATTAATGGGAAAAGAAAAAATTTAAGTTCTCTACTTTATGTTCAGTTTTCTCCTGGAAGGGGTGAAACCGGTGCAGACTTATCTGCTATACCTACCGATGCTATTAAACGTGTAGAAATATTGCGTGATGGTGCATCTGCACAATATGGTTCTGATGCCATTGCCGGCGTTATGAACGTTATTTTAAAAGATAAATTTGAATATAGTTCGTTAACGCTTAATTCTGGCATAACCGGTAAAGGTGATGGAGCAAATTATGGATTGTCTTATAACAGTGGTGCCAACTTTGCACAAAAAGGTTTTTTTAATTATACGGTTGATTTTAGTCAGCAAAATAATGCCGTCCGGTCAGGAATTATTGATGTCCCAACAGAAATAGCCACTTTTGGAGATCCATCATTGCCGTTAACTGACCCTACAAATAAGGCTATCATAGATTATCTTAAAGTTTACCCAACGGGTAAAAATACCAATGGTACAGGAGAAATTACTGCAGCTAAATTTAATTATAATCTGGGGGTTCCAATGGGAGATCACGGACAGTTTTATAGCAATGCTGCTTTTGTGGTTAAAAAAGTAAAAAGTAATGCTAATTACCGTACTCCTTATTGGAGAACTGATGCCGGGTTATTGCATAAAAGGATTCCTGGTGCGCCAAATTATACGGGAGGCAATGATCCTTTATATGAAGGCTATTTAGGTTATCAGCCTACTTTTGAAGGAGATTTATTTGATTACAACGCCACCTTTGGTATTAAGAATGAAAACAACGGTTGGAAACAGGATGTAAGTATTACCACGGGTGGCAACCAACAATTATACTCGGTTGAAAATAC
>JANLQE010000395.1:0-8665 GCA_031367625.1 Bacteroidota bacterium | reverse complement strand
AGAAAGCCAGGTACAGCGGTGCTTTGAAGGCATATCTTGGTTAAATATTTTTTTGATTTTTTTATAGTGCCCCGGTTATTGCCGGGGCTTTTTTATTAAATATACCCACTGCAGGGTATATAAGCGTTTATACTGCACAGTTACTTTTGTATAAACAATTTAAAATTATTTTGTATGAAAAAGATTTTACTCTCCATCTCAGCGGTATTGGTATCCCTTACGAGCATGGCAAATAACATTACGGTAACGGCCGCAACGCTAAGCGGACAAAATACTGCAGCACACACAGAAATTATAAACTTTAGTGTGGCCTGGGAAAACAGTTGGCGAACTTCCATCAACGAAAGCAATTATGATGGCGCCTGGATTTTTGTAAAGTACCGCAGGCTTACCGGTACGGCTGATTGGCGGCATTGCACATTAAACATTGCAGGCTCGGTGGTAGGGGCAGGTGGTACCATGACGGTACAAAACGATTTAAAAGGTGCATTCATCAACAGAACCGCAGATGGCATTGGTAATGTAAGTTATGCCGGCAATCAATTAGTATGGAACTACGGGGCAGATGGTGTACTTGATAACGAAACAGTAGAGATACGGGTATTTGGTTTAGAGATGGTGTATATACCAACAGGAGCTTTTCAATTAGGTAGTGGCGGTATAGAAACTAGTACTTTTAAAACAGGTGCAACAGCTACTCCATACAATGTAACTGCCGCCGCTATTAGCTTTGGTACCACGGGTACAAACTTAAATACAAATGGTAGTGGCCCCACAACCGGTGTTTTAGCAGCAACGTATCCAACAGGTTTTAATGCATTCTGGATAATGAAATATGAAGCTACCCAGCAGCAATATGTAGATTTTTTAAATCATTTAGATCTTGCCCGTGCTACACCAAATAATACCCCCGGTATTTTTACAGGTGTTCACCCAAACCTGATAGCTCCACAACCCGAAAGAGCCATTGGAACAATTGATCAGCGCAGGCTTGCTGCTCTGGCAGATTGGAGTGGCTTACGGCCATACACTGAAATGGAGTTTGAAAAAGTATGCAGGGGAGCTAATATACCTCCGTTACCAAATGAATATGTTTGGGGCAGCACTACATTAAATCAACTGACAGCCGTTACAAATGTTGGTTTGGCAAATGAAGCCGTGAGTACACCGGCAAATGCAAATGTTGATCTTGGTTCGTATGGCACTTTAAGCAGAGCAGGCATTTTTGCAAGGCCAGCAGGATCAACAAGAGAATTAAGCGGTGCAGCATATTATGGTGTGATGAACATGGCTGATAATGCAGCAGAAGTAATTATTACAGTAGTAAACCCAGCAGGACTTGCGTTTGATGGCAGCCTTAACGGAGATGGCTACCTTGATGCAACCGGAAATTCTGATCAGGCCAATTGGAGCAATTTTAATGCTTACGGTATCCGGGGAGCTGGAGTATCTACTTTCATAAGTACTAATTTTGTAAGAACATCTGACAGGAGTAATGCAAGTTTTTATGTCAACTATCAGACCCTTGCAGCAACAGGTATCCGGTTATCAAGAACTGCCCAGTAAATAATTCATCTTTAAACAAGTTATTATGAAAAATATTTTTATAATGCTGCTGTTTATGGTGAATGTATCAACGCTATTTGCCCAGCCACCGAGCAGTGCAATTTTTAATGGTGGTAACAACGATGGTTTTGATAAAACAACTTTTACACAGGCAGCAAACAACATTTTTACAGGAGGCAATGGCGATGGTTGGGATAAGACCTCCTTTGCACAATCTGTAAATAATATTTTCAACGGAGGTACAGGAGACGGTTGGGATAAAACAAATTTTGTTCAATCTGTAAATAATATTTTCAACGGAGGCATAGGAGACGGTTGGGATAAAACAAATTTTGTTCAATCTGTAAATAATATTTTCAACGGAGGTATAGGAGATGGTTGGGATAAAACAAATTTTGCGCAGGCAGCAAATAATATTTTCTTGGGTGGCGTGGGTGATGGATGGGCAAGTGCTTACCGGCCATTAGGGCCATTGCCAGTAACATTGCTGTATTTCAATGCAAGAAAAAATACCTCAACTTCATCCCTGCTTGAATGGAAAACCTCTCAGGAGCTTAACAGTTCTCACTTTGATGTGGAGCGTAGTAATGATGCAATGCACTATATAAACATAGGTAAAGTATTGGCTGCCGGCAATTCTGCACTTGCGGTTCAATATACTTTTACAGATAATAAACCTGAAACAGGCTTAAATTATTACAGGCTTAAGCAGGTAGATATTGATGGCAAATTTGTTTATACCCCATCAAGGGTGGTAAGGTTTGATGAATTAAATGCAGGCCATATAAAATATTATCCTAACCCAACAAATGGATGGGTAAATATTATTATTACCGAACAAATGAAAAAAGAAGCAATAGTGATAAATATTTCCAATGAAATTGGTGTAATGGTAGATCAGATAAAAATAAATGCAAACAGTAACAGCCTTATTTCTGTTAATTTAGGCAGGTTTGCAAAAGCTGTTTATTTTATCCAGGTAAAAACGGTTTCATATAGCAGTACAGAGCGGATTGTTTTGCAATAAAACTTTCTTCTGCATACAAAGATCAGGGCAGCTTTAGGGCTGCTCTTTTCGTGTTTGTTAATTGAGTAAATTTGCAACATGAAAAAATGGATGATTGTACTCACTTTGCTTTCCCTGTTTTCCTGCGAAAAAAATATAAATTTTAATTTGAAAGAATCAGAACCGGTATTGGTTGTGGATGCAGAAATAGAAAGTTTAAAAGCGCCTGTTGTTACCCTTACCAAAAGCCTTTCTTTTTTTGATAAGATAAATCCCCAGATACTGGCAGGGTTGTTTGTACACCATGCTGATGTATTTATTTCAAACGGATTAAAAACACACAAATTAAAAGAATATACTTACCCGCTTATCCCCGGTTATAATGCATTTTATTACAGTATAGATTCGGCTGATCTTGCTACGGCATTTGTGGGCGAATTTAATAAGCAGTATAATTTAAAAATAGTTTCAGAAGGAAAAGAATATAATTCAACAGTGGGCATACCGGCACTGGCAACCCATCCGGATTCTGTATGGCTTAAGCAAGCGCCTCAAAATCCTGATTCAAATAAACGGGTATTGTTTATCAAAGCTACAGACCCCCGTGGCCTGGGTAATTATGTAAGGTATTTTACAAAGAAAAACAGGGGTCCATTTTTGCCGGGCGAAAATTCTGTTTATGATGACCAGGTAATAGATGGCACTACTTACAAAGTGCAGTTTCCACAAGGGATAGATAGAAATAATAAGTTATCAGATGACAGTAATTTTTTTAAAAAAGGGGATACCGTTACTTTAAAATTTTGCAACATACAAAAGCCAGTTTATACATTTTGGAGTACCCTGGAATTTGCTTATCAAAGTATAGGTAATCCTTTTGCACAACCCAATAAAGTTATTGGCAATATATCAAATGGTGCATTGGGCGCCTTTTGTGGCTATGCAGCATGGTACCGCACCGTAGTTGCACAGTAATAAAATCTAACAGCTACCCGTTTTTCGTTTGTTGTGTAACCGGTTGTATAATTATAAGCCCTGGTATATCAATAAATTTAGAACAAAAAATACAAATTTGATTGTATGAATGTTTTTGATAAAAGCATAATACAAAATTATATTTGCCAGATAAGCTAAGAGCACCAATAAAGTTGGGCTTTAAATTTTTTAAATTATTTTCACCATAATTTATTTAAGAGAAAAAAAACTAATGGAAAATAAAGCAGCAGAAAAAGTAAAATGTTTAATTATTGGCTCTGGCCCGGCTGGTTATACAGCCGCTATTTATGCAGCAAGGGCAAACCTTGCACCCTTGTTGTACCAGGGCATACAGCCGGGTGGGCAATTAACTATTACCACCGAAGTAGAAAATTATCCAGGCTATCCTGATGGTGTTCAGGGGCCCGAAATGATGGTTCAGTTTGAAAAACAGGCTGCCCGTATGGGTACAGATATCCGCTACGGCATGGCGACGAATGTAGATTTTTCTGGCCACCCATTAAAGGTAGAAATTGATGAAGAAAAATGGATAGAAGCTGATGCAGTTATTATCAGTACCGGCGCATCTGCAAAATGGTTGGGGCTGCCAAGTGAACAGCGGTTAAATGGCTATGGCGTAAGCGCATGTGCTGTATGTGATGGTTTCTTTTTTAAAGGAAAAGAAGTGGCCATTGTAGGCGCCGGTGATACCGCAGCAGAAGAAGCGCTTTATTTAAGTAAACTATGTACCGTTGTACACATGATTGTACGCAAGGATGCCATGCGTGCCAGCAAAGTAATGCAGGATAGGGTATTAAAAACGGAGAATATTAAAATATACTGGAACAGTGAAACAGATGAAGTGCTGGGAGATAAAAAAGTAGAAGCCGTACGTATTTTAAATAATCAAACCAATACAAAAACAGCTATTCCGGTGAGCGCTTTTTTTGTAGCCATTGGGCACGAACCTAACAGCAGCATTTTTAAAGGTTGGTTAGATATGGATGAAGCAGGGTATTTAAAAACTATTGCCGGTACCAGTAAAACAAATGTACCCGGCGTGTTTGCTTCGGGTGATGTGCAGGATAAAATTTACCGGCAGGCAGTAACGGCGGCGGGTAGCGGCTGTATGGCTGCATTGGATGCAGAAAGATATTTAGGAGAAAAAGGTTTTCATTAATAATTGATACTGGATAATTAAATAAATATTAATAGAATCCATTTGTATTTTTTATTTCTTGAGTAACAACTGCCTCATTGAAAAAATTATCCATTAGAAAAATTATCCATTATCAATTAAATAATTATCCATTAAAATATGTTTACCATTCATTTAACCAATCTTCGTTTTTTTGCCCACCATGGTATGCACGATGAAGAGGCTATTGTGGGAAACGATTTTGAGGTTTCCGTATCTGTCAGCTTTGATGTGCCTGAGAAAATAAATTCTTTAAGCGAAACGGTAAATTATGTATCCGTTTACATGATAATTAAAAAAATATTCAGACACCCTGCAAAATTGCTGGAAACGCTGGCAGGCGATATCTGCGATGAAATTTACCAGTCTGATAAGCGGGTAAAAAATATTAACATTACTATTCACAAATTAAACCCCCCTATCAGTAATTTTATAGGCAACGTTGGCGTATCTTTTTCTAAATCGTTTTAGCTATGAAATCTCTTGCCCTTTTATCTGTTTTTATTGTATGCTTTGTTTGCAGTATAGCCCAGAACATTGATGGTTTTATTACTGAAGCAAAAAGGCTGGAGAATGTACCAGATGAAAAAGGAGCTTTTAATAAATTTAAAGAAGTATTAAAATTACAGCCTGGCAATTTATTTGCATTAAGTAAATGCAGCGAATTATGCAGCAGGATCGGTAACAGGGAAGCAGATTTAAAATCACGGAATAATTATTATGCTGCGGCAATAATATATGCCAGAACTGCTTTAAGAGTTTCTCCTGCAGATGATGAAGCCAATGTAGCAATGGCCATTGCACTGGGCCGCATGGTATTAATTAAAAGCGGCAAAGAAAAAGTAAGTGCAGTAAAAGATATAAAACGTTATACAGATATTGCGCTTAAAACAAATGCACAAAATTTTAAAGCATGGCACGTTTTGGGTAAATGGAATTACGAAGTAAGTGATTTGAATATGGTGGAAAGAACTGCAGCAAAAATATTTTTTGGCGGGCTTCCCGAAGCTTCCTTAAAACTTGCGATTGCCGCTTATGAAAAAGCAAAAGAATTAAACCCAACGTTTATGCTTAACTATCTTGAGCTGGCCAAGGCATATAATAGAAATGACGACAGGCAAAAAGCAACTGCCCAGTTAAAAAAACTTTTGACCCTTCCTTTACTAACTGAGGACGACCCCCGAATAAAATCCGAAGCACAAAAGCTTATAAGAAACTGGGAATAAAAATTAATTCCATAAGGGCGCCTGAGCTTTTAAAAAATTAATTATTATCCATCGTCTTTGTGCCTTCCGGGCTATTTTATTTTTTATTTGCCGCTAAGGCGTAAAGAAAAATATAATCTGCTATCTTCTTTAATTATTCTATAGCAGTTTTTTGTGTTCTATCCGGCTTTGTACTGCCATCATTCACAAAATGCCTGTTGTTTTTCTTTGGTAAATATTTAACTTCGGTTCAAATATTAATCAAATGAAATTTCGCATTATCCTTCTCTCCATTTTTTGTTGTGTAAACTTTATTGCTTTATCCCAGGAAAATGTTACCAATTCCAAGTACGATCCCCATGCTTTATTTTCTCCTTTGTTTTATCCATCAGGTGGCACTGTAAGCCGGGCAGCCACCGGCGAACCCAATATTGGATATTGGCAAAACCGGGCAGACTACCAGGTAAATGTTTCGCTGAATGATACTACCAGCGAAATAAAAGGTTCAGTTATTATTTCATACAAAAATAACAGCCCCCATGCACTGCCGTTTCTTTGGCTGCAGTTGGATCAGAATCTTTTTGATAAAGAAAGCCGCGGCCAGGCCCGTATGCCCGTTGGCAGCAGAAGCCGCTATGGAGATGCCAACAGCGAATTTAACGGCGGGTATAAAATAACTTCTGTAAAAACAGGTATCGAAAATACGCAGGCAGATTATATTATTTCAGATACAAGAATGCAGGTTCGTTTGCCCAAAGCCGTTAGGCCCGGTGGGGATATGATAAAAATAAAAATTGATTATTCTTTTTTGCTGCCCAAATACGGGGCAGACAGGTGCGGTATTTTGAATACAAAAAATGGAAATATTTATTTAGTGGCACAATGGTATCCCCGCATGTGTGTTTTTGATGATGTACAGGGATGGAATACCAATCCATACCTGGGCCCAAGCGAATTTTATTTAGAATACGGTGATTTTGATTTTAGCATTACCGCTCCGGCATCGCACATAGTAGTGGCCAGTGGCGAATTACAGAATGCAGCAGAGGTATTAACTGCCACCCAGATAAAAAGACTGGAGGAAGCAAAAAACAGTAATAAAACTGTCGTCATACGTTCCGAAAAGGAAGTTACAGATGCTTCATCAGGATCCAAAACAAATACCCTTACCTGGAAATTTAAAATGAACAATGCCAGGGATATTGCATGGGCATCTTCCAAAGCCTTTATATGGGATGCTGCAAAAATTAATTTGCCTGCCGGCAAAAAAGCACTGGCGCAAAGCGTATATCCGGCAGAAAGTAAAGGGGCAGACAAGTGGGGCAGGGCTACAGAATATACAAAAGGAAGTATTGAAAATTACAGTAAACGATGGTTCGCATATCCTTATCCGGTAGCCACAAATGTTGCAGGCAATGTTGGCGGCATGGAATATCCCGGAATTGTTTTCTGTGGATCCAATGCAGAAAAAGAGGGGCTTTTTGGTGTAACAGATCATGAGTTTGGGCACACCTGGTTTCCGATGATCGTGGGCAGCAACGAAAGAAAATATGGCTGGATGGATGAAGGGTTTAACACCTTTATCAATTCGTTGGCCCATGATGATTTCAATAACGGAGAGTACAAGCAAATCACCAGTAAAGAAAATATTATTCCTTATATATTCGGGCCGGGCAGCGAAAGTATTTTTAATACGCCCGATGCCCTGAAGGAAGGAAATATAGGCGCAGCACTGTATTTTAAACCAGGTTATGGCCTGGAACTTTTACGGAATTATATTCTTGGCCCCGACAGGTTTGATTATGCATTTAAAACATACATCAACCGCTGGGCATATAAGCATCCAACGCCATGGGATTTTTTCCGTACCATGGATAATGTAGCTGGTGAAGAACTCAGCTGGTTCTGGAAAGAATGGTTTTTAGAAAATTATAAATTAGACCAGGGCATAGTTTCTGTTACTTATGAAAAAAATATTCCGGCAAACGGCGCCATTGTAACGCTGGAAAACCTGGAGCAAATGGCTATGCCTGTACTGCTCAGTTATGAAACAAAATCGGGCATAAAGGGAACCAAACAATTGCCGGTAGAAATATGGAACAACACCGCTGTTTTTAAAGTAAAACTTGATACAAAAGAAGAACTGAAATCGGTGACGGTTGATGAAGGAAAAAATTTTCCGGACATTAATTTTGCGAATAATATTTGGACAGGAAAATAAAAAAGTTGTTTACTACAGGATAAATCATTTCAACTGTTTCATACAAAACTTGATAAACCAATACACTTTATTTACATTGAGTAATATTTTGATTGCAGCATAACTAAAGCCATCTACATGAAGCATTTTAAATTTTATAGTAAGAACGATATTCTTTCTCTTACCAAAGTGCGGCGCTTTGAAACAAAATTGGGTGAAAGAATACAACATTTAAAATCAGGCGGCGACTGGCCCGAAGTATTGCAGCAGGCTACAGCAAAGTATGTGCTGGTGGGCATTCCGGAAGATATTGGTATAAAAGCAAATTACGGCATTGGCGGGGCAGACACCACCTGGTATCCGTTTTTGCATTCATTTTTAAACACACAAAGCAATGATTTTTTAACCGGCGAAGATATTTTGTTATTAGGCCATTTTGATTTTGGCGATTTAAAATACCTGGTAGAAAATAATGCATATAACCAGGATGAATTGATAGATGCTTACCGCCATGC
>JANLQE010000129.1:0-9793 GCA_031367625.1 Bacteroidota bacterium | reverse complement strand
TTACAGATATCTATGGCTTCCTGCACATACGGGCTAAGGGCCACATCGCTCTCACGGGTAGCAAGGCTGCGCATGTAAGCCCGTGGAGAAGAGATGGAGTTCATCCGTATCCTGTCGCCAAGCAAAGCACCGCCCGTTTTTTTCTTGCTGGGATCTACAGAAATTACAGCAATTGTTTTATCGGCATAAGCATTTAAAAACCTTCTTACTATTTCATCGGTAACTGATGATTTTCCTGCGCCACCGGTGCCGGTGATGCCAAGAACGGCCCCCTCCCAACCTGCCCCGGCGGGGGAGGAGCCGGGCAACTCTATAACTCTTTCGCTCTTTTGTTTATCGGGCAGGCTAAGCAATGTATTATGAATCTTATTCAATACATTTTCGAGAGTATTAATAACTTCATCATTTGTAAATCTTATTACATGGTATCCTGCTTTTGTAAGCTGTTGAGATCTTTCTTCATCACTTATAATCATATCGGGTAACTGATGATAGTTTCCATCAATTTCTATAATCAACCCTTTTTGCAGGCAAATAAAATCGGTTATAAATGAATCAATAATATGTTGTCTTCTGAATTTAAATCCTTCTTTTTTACTTCGTAATTTTTCCCACAATATCTTTTCCGCCAGGGTGGGTTCTTTTCTATGCTGGAGTGCAAAGTCTCTAAGCAAACCATACAAAATTGGATCTGCATGAAACTGATCAACAGTAATTGAATTACTGTGTTGCTTAATTAAATCAGTCTTATTACCTAACCCCATTTCGGCCAATGTAATAGCCCTGGCAATTTTTCTGATATCTTTTACTTCATCAAGCGGTAATTTACCATTCCACTTTTGAGATGATTGAAAAAACTCAGCATCTTGCCAGGCTCCTTCCCCACCGGGGGAGGTTAAGAGGGGGCTGCATTTATTTATTACATCTTCTATCATTCCTTCAAGCCCCATTTTTCTTCCATCATCCGGGCTATAAATCCGTGTAATTCCATACGCATGCAACGCTTCAATTTCGCCGGGCAAAATAGTGCCTCCGCCGCCACCAAATATTTTTATATGGCCACAGCCATTTTCATTCAACAGATCTTTCATGTATTTAAAAAACTCTACATGCCCACCCTGGTAGCTGGTAATAGCAATGCCCTGTACATCTTCTTCAATAGCACATTCCACAATTTCTAAAACACTGCGGTTGTGGCCAAGGTGAATAATTTCTGCACCCTTGCTTTGCAAAATGCGGCGCATGATATTAATAGCGGCATCATGCCCATCAAACAATGCGGCGGCAGTAACAATGCGTACTTTATTTTTTGTACTAAAACTCATAAATATTTTTTTTGGCCTGACATTTTTTTGCTGACCCGGCTTCATTGGCTCCGATAACTATCGGAGCACTCTTGTACAGCAGTTAAAAATCGGCAATGTTCAGCTTAAAGTAAAAATTGAACAACAACAAATTTACATATTAAGCTTTTAAAACAATGCCTTTAAGTTTTTGTCACAGTCATTTAAAATTTGTTACTACAGCATCCGGAAAGTGAGTGCAGCAAAATCTTCTATACTTAATGCTTCTGCCCTGAGGGTAAAAATATCATCCTGCAATACCTCTGCAGTAAATAAGCTTTTTACGGCATTGCGTAATGTTTTACGGCGCTGGTTAAAGGCCGTTTTTACCAACACCCAATATGCCCTTTCTGATTTTACATTCAATGTGGTTGTCTTTCTGGTAAGCCTGATTACCCCACTCATTACTTTTGGTGGCGGATTAAAACTTTCCGGGGGTACATCAAATAAATATTCAATATCGTAATAAGGTTGTATTAATGCACTGAGCACACCATATACTTTATTGCCTGGGCCGGATGCTGCTCTTAGCGCTACTTCTTTTTGAAACATACCAATTACCACGGGCACTTCTTCTTTCCATTCCAGTATTTTAAAAAGAATCTGGGTAGAAATATTATATGGAAAATTACCAATTACATTAAATGGCTCTTCAAAAGGTTTATCAATATCTAAAAAACTTTTATGAATAATTTTCTGGTCAAGTGCTTTGTATTTTTTCTGCAGAAATGCTACTTTTTCATCATCTAATTCTACGGCTTTAAAATTTATGCCGGGGATCTTTATCAATTCTTTTGTGAGTGCACCTGCGCCAGGGCCTACTTCCAGTAAATTGGTAAAGCTATATCCTTTAAGTGCAGCTATTATCTTTTGTATAATAATTTCATCTTTTAAAAAATGCTGGCCAAGAGATTTTTTTAATGTGTACATGCTGCAAAACTAACATAAAAAAAGCCCCTTCCTTTACAGAAGGGGTTTTTGATTTACTATGCATGAGAACTAACTGTTACGGATTTATTAGCTTTTGATTAATCACTTCATCCTGAAATACAATCAGTACACTTTATGCTTTTTGCAGCAAGACGGTTTTGCCAAAGTTATCTATCAGCCTTAAAGTATAAATACTATTTATTTTTATTGCGTAATAATAAATTTTAGAGTTTCCGCATCATCTTCTGATGAAACGATCTTAAGAATATAGATACCACTTACCAGGCCTAGTGTTTTTAAAACGGTAATATTGCCGGTTATAGTATTCTTGGTATTAAATACTAATTTTCCTGAAGCATCGTAAATACTAAAGCTATATTCATGATTTAATGCTGCTAAAGAATTTTTTATCTCCAAAATGTTTTTTGCAGGGTTATTTATTATAGAAAATTTTGATTTATAATTTGCGGCAATTTTTACAATGTTTGTATAAGTGTATTGCCCATCCAGGTTTTTGTATTTTGCCCTGTAATAATTAGTCCCTTTAATTGGGTCTAAATCATTAATTGAATATTTTAATGAAGCACCTGCGGGCTGTTGCAATTGCATATCGCCTATTATAGTGAAGGAGATTGCATCTGCAGATCTTTCAAGTGTTACGATGGAATTTATTGAATTTGCATCTAACGTAAGCACTGCTGCATTATAAGTACTGTTTTGCTTTACGGTAAAATCAATCACCTTTAAATCAAGGGTTGAAACTTTTGTAGTGGTGCCGGTAGAAAGTGTTCTGGCACTATCGTCATAAGCAACAGTTAGTGGGGCAAATGATAAATTATAACTTAACAAGTTTCCAGCAACTGTAGCGCCTATGCCATTACCTGCTTTTGCCAGATTACCACTGCCCATATCATAAAATACTATGGTTGTATCCTGTGCTGCAATAGATCCGTTTACATGCAGCACAATGGGGGTATGAAAATAACTAACCGGTGATGCGGCGGGGTTTTTTGCCTGGGTATTTACACTTACGGCAAGGCGTTTATTGCCAGTGCCATAAGCTTGCCATTGAATATTGTAAACAGGGTTACCGGTACCTTTTACAAAATCATCAAAGAACGGCTTTATATTTACGCCCAATGCTCTATTAAAATAATTATTAAGGGTATCCGTTGTTGCCGATTTACCTGCAAGCGTTGTTTGATAATTTGTTAGCGTATTAAAGAAAATTGCATCGCCGCAAAGTGCTCTTAGCATGGATACAACCATACAGCCTCTTTCATAAACAGTTGTTCCATAACTAGAGTTCCATATTAAATCCGAAGTGGCAATATTCGCATCTGGTATATAGGTACTGGTTGTATTTAAACCTAATGCAGTACTTTGAAATCCCTGTAGCGTAGTATATTTATTAATCCCCAACGCAGGCACAAGCTCTCCTACCAATGCTTCGCTGTACCTTGCAAATCCTTCTGCAAGCCACAGATCATTCCATGTTGCAAAACTTACATTATCCCCAAACCACTGGTGCATTAATTCATGGGTAAGTGTTCTGGCATCAAACTGATTGGTGCTAATAGCAGAAAATGTCTGATGTTCCATACCACCGGAACCGCCCAGCCCATCATAAAAACCATGTTTCTCTTTTTTAAATGGATAATCGCCAAACTTGTTACTAAATGCAACCAATGCAAGATTAATTTGATCCATCAAAGCAACTTTAGTTGCTTGTGCACCAGTATTTTTCAATAGATAATATTGAACGGGAACTAAAGCTCCATTAATATTTACGCCACGATAGTACCGGTTAAATTTTGCAACCGATACACAAACCAGGTAGGAAGCAATAGGGTAACGGGTTTTATATCGAAATGTTCTGCTGCTTCCAGTAATAGCTGAATCTATCAACACCCCGTTTGTTGCTACCCAAAAAGTATCTGCCGTTGCAGTATTCCAGGGTACTGTTACATTAATATCTAAAGAATCTATTTTATCCTGCATATCAGCCTTACATGGCCACCAATCCCTGTCTTCAAAAGATTCGGACAAGGTCATAACATATTTATTTGGTGAAACTCCAAGAGACTGGTATCCTTCTGCAGCACCCACTACGCCAGGGGTATTGCCGGAGTAAGTTACAGATACAGAATCGAGTGTATTTGCGGTTACAATAGCAGCCGGAAGAGTAATAGTAAGAATATTGGAAGCGCAGGAGCTGGTAACTGCCGAACCATGATAATTAACAGTAACATTTGCTGTAGGGAAAGAAGAACTGTTCAAATCAAATTTTATGATGGAAACATTTGCAGAAAGTGTTTTAAAATAAGTAACAACTGTTCCTGCTATTGCATTTGCTGTTCCATTAGGATCAATAGTCCAGTTTAAACGTTGATATACTACATCCATATTAGCGCCTGTACCGCTGAACCCTGCAGAATTTGTTGTACGCTGTGAAAATGTTGGTGAATAAAAAAAAGATAATACGAACAGCAGATAAAGATTTTTCATTAATTGGAATTTTTTGGATTATTCTAAGATATTTTAAAATGTAACTTCATAAATACGTGGTTCGTAACTAATTATTGTTCTTTTAGCTTAAAAATTATATTTTATTTTTATAAAAGTAAATACACCACGTAAATTAACGTTACAATTCTTAAAATTACCGTACAAATACTTAATAAACTCTCTGTTGGTGTAAAAGACACTAACATAAAAAAGCTCCATCTTTTGCAGTACATATTTAAAAAGGCGATCACACAATCTGATAGTAAGTTTTCTTATTTAACGCAATATCTTTCCCTTAAAATCATTAGCTGGATTTATTGTATTTTTACTTTATAAAAATGAATTAGTTAATGAGTACATCTTTTGATAATAAACCCATTATTGGATTTACAAGCGGCGATATTAATGGCATAGGGATAGAATTAATTATTAAAACACTTAGCGATAGCCGTCTGTTGGAATTATGCACACCCGTAATTTTTGCCAACAATAAAGTAATTAATTTTTACCGCAAAAGTTTGCCTGATATTAATTTTAGTTTTAGCACCGCAAAAGACAGCAGCCGCATAAATAATAAACAGGTAAATGTATATAACTGCTGGGAAGAAGATATTGCCGTTACCCCCGGCCTGCTTAATGATGTTGGCGGTAAGTATGCCGTAATGAGCCTTACCATTGCAACAGAAGCATTAAAAGCAGCAAAAATTGACGGGCTGGTAACAGCGCCTGTTCATAAAAAAAATATACAGTCCGCCGATTTTAATTTTACCGGGCATACTCCTTACTTAAAACATTCTTTTGGCGTAAAAGAAGTAGCCATGTTTATGATTGCAGAAAACATGCGTATTGCGTTGCTTACAGAGCATGTTGCCATTAAAGATGTAGCCCAATATGTAACCAGGGAAAATATCTTAAGTAAACTACAGGTGGTTAACGAGTCTTTAAAAAAAGATTTTGGTATTAATAAACCTAAAATTGCAGTGTTGGGCCTAAACCCTCATGCAGGTGATGAAGGTTTGGTGGGTAAAGAAGAAATTGATATTATAAAACCTGCTATAAGAGATGCAAAACAGCGGGACATATTTTGTTTTGGGCCCTACAGTGCCGATGCCTTTTTTGCCCGTGGCCAGTACGAAAAATTTGATGCAGTACTTGCATTATATCACGACCAGGGATTAATTCCTTTTAAATCGCTGGCCGTGGGCGAAGGTGTAAATTATACTGCCGGATTATCTGCAGTACGTACCTCGCCAGATCATGGCGTGGCTTATGATATTGCAGGCAAGGGCATTGCAGATGAAGCCTCTTTTAGAGAAGCTATTTATAAATGTATAGATATTATAAATATGCGCCTCGAACGGAACGAACAATATAAAAATCCTTTAAAGAAAATGAGTGCAGCGGTAGTGGCTAATGCGGTAGATGAAAAAATCAGCTTAGACGAGAATTAATTTTTTTACTGAAATAATGTGTCTGAAACTCCTTTATTGATATTATAATTACTGAAAGTTATTTCTGCCCTGCCTTTATTATTTTTTTTATTACCTGTTGGTTTTGCAGGTACTGTACCGTCATCAAAATCAAATGTTACCCCTTTGGGCAGTTTATAATCTTTCGTGTTAAACGAAAAAATAATTTTATCCGGCAGCCCAAATGCTGCATATTTTCCGTAGGTCATTTCCAGCTCATAAGTGCCATTATCCCTGGTAGTTGTTTTTGCTTTTCGTATCAGCCCATTGGTTTCATCAATATAAACGGTGCTTAATACAACATCGCTGTTATCATCTAATGGAAGCAGCTTTGCTACCCTCATTAGGGCTCCGCCAATTTTATCTGTACCGGCATCTATCACAGTATATTTATTTTCGGCCAGTATATTATTCATGTTTATACTTACCGCACCTTTAGGGATAAACGAAATGCCTTTTTCACTTTTTACTTTAAGCCGGTTGGGTTTTTTAAAATAAACTTTTACTGTAGCTACAGGCACTTTTAAAAATGCCACGTTGGTTTTCATCCTGCCCGATGCTTCATAATCATTTACACTTTCTATTTTAGCTTTTGCTTTTTGTAACAGTGCATTTATATCCTGTGCATGGGAGTATGCGGCAGACACCAACAGGCAGGTAAAAACAAAAAATGGTTTCAAAAATTTCATTATTAAATATTTAGGTAAGAATATCTTTTTTGTTAAATACAATGATAGTTATGCCGAGTAACAGAAAAATATGAGCCGTTAGTATGTACAAACTATTGCGGATTGCGGGCCAGTTTTCTATACTTCCCTTTATCGGTTGCCCATCGGCGGTAGTACCAATATAAAAAAAACCTTTCCATCCTACCAGGTACGATGTAAAAAGCCACGGCTTTACATTTTTATCAATAATGGGCACCCCGATATTGGAAATAACGGTGCAGACAATTACAATACAAACCGTAGCAATAATAGGCCCGATGGAATTTTCTGCAAAAACTGAAAGAAGCATGGCCAGTACTGCTATAACGGTAAGCGCTACGGCAGCATATCCAAATGCAGCAAGATACCGCCACATAATATCATCTTTTGTAATCTGCATAATCTGGGACTCATCTCCTTTAGCCCGAAAAATAAGCATATCATCGGCACCAAATATCAGTAAGCTTACAAACAATGCCATTACAGCCATCCACACCAACAACATAATGGTAAAAATAAAAGAAGCTGCAAATTTTACCAGGATTATTTGTGTACGGCTTATGGGCTTTGTTAATATAAGTCTTAGCGTACCCATATTTGCTTCTCCGGATATCGCATCTCCTGCAACCAGCGCTATCAATATGGGCACCTGTATTAATAAAGTATTTAAAATAATGTAACACATAAAATAGCCGTTTATAGCTTTTGATTTATCCATATCAAAACTATCCTGCACACTTTGTAACATAAGGTTCATGTAACTTTTTCCATCTGCTTTAAATGCAAATTGAAATATTAATACTATGGCCGTAATAGCAGCAAAAGCAATATAGGTACGGGAACGTTTAGAAATTTTATACAATTCAATTTGCAACAGGCTCCACATGGTTTTCGGCATTTGTAAGTGATAAAAAATAATCTTCCAGAGAATGGCGTGGTTGTATAGAAAGTATGCCCACACCCATCTCCGTTAGTGTAGCTGCCAATAAAGGGATACCCGATTTATTCATACTGAGGCGTATAAAATCATTTGATTGCTGCAGGTATGCGCCCCAATGAGTTTGCTTTAGTTTTAACAGTGCAGTTGCATTATTGTCAGTTTCTAACTGCACTATTGTTTTGGCGGGATCCAGCAAATCTGCTACCACACCCTCCACTATTTTTGTTCCTTTGTGAATTATTATCATGCGGTTGGCTATCTGCTCTATTTCATTCAGCAAATGGGAAGATACAATGACTGTTTTGCCCATTTTATGGCTTAAGTTTAAAATCAGTTTCCGCATATCTGCTATGCCCTGCGGATCAAGCCCATTGGTAGGTTCATCTAAAATAATCAGCCGGGGCTGGTGTATTAAAGCAACTGCAATGCCTAAACGCTGTTTCATTCCCTGGCTAAAAGTTTTTACTTTACTCTTACTTCTTTCGGCAAGGCCTACCATTTCTAACTGATCCATTATCAACTTTGAAGAAACTTTAACGCCACTCATTTTTGCAAAGATGTAAAGGTTGTCGTATGCAGACAGGTATTTGTATAAATCCGGTCTTTCTATAATCGCTCCTGTTTGCTGTAATAATTCATGGCGATGATGCTGAATGTTTTTACCAAAAATATTTATTTCCCCTGCATCGGGCTTTATCAGGGTAAGCAACATACGAATAGTAGTAGATTTTCCGGCACCATTTTGCCCCAGGAAACCATATATATCTCCCTGATTTACGGTGAAGGATAAATCGTTTACAGCTTTTAATTCATTAAAATTTTTGGAAAGATTTTTTACTTCCAGCATCAGACTCATACTGCAAAATTAGCAGTATAATGGAAAGAAAATTTTTAAAAATAAAAATTATTGCTGTTTTAGTTTTATGATAATTATATGCAGATTATATAAACAAAACGGCTAAATATTAATTCGTTGTTCCTCATCTGCCTGCATAATTTAAAGCTTCATGTACGATTGCAGCGCATTTACATACAGTTCAAATGCCGCTATACCTTTAGCAGATATTTTACAAAGTGTTTGCGGATAATTATCTTTAAACTGTTTGGCAATTTCAATATAACCGGCTTCTTTTAATTTAACTAACTGCACACTAAGGTTACCTGCGGTAGAATTGGTTTTTTCTTTAATGAAAGTAAACTCTGCCTCCTTTACACTGATGAGAAGGCTTATTACGGCCAGACGTAATTGTGAGTGTAATATAGGATCCAGTTCTTTAAACATTGCGGGCTTTTTGTTTTTGGTATTTGTTCCATAAAATTATACCGGGTATAAGCCACGCAAATAATCCGCAGGCAGCCATAAATAACATATCCGTTTTCAAGGGGGTAAAAATTGACAATACGCTTAAAGCCCAGCATATCAGCCCTCCAAATATCATCGGTTTAAATTTAAAAATACCTCCGGTAATAAATGTGGGTATCCCATATAGCATCATGTAAAGGGTGGTGGTTTCATCGCCTCCAAACTTACTGTTGTAAAAGGATAGAATAAAAATACATATCCCGAAAGTACTCCAGAGATAGCGCATTGTAAGCTCATCATGGCCGGTAAACTGCTTCTGCTTTTTTTCTTTTACAGAAAAATATATTTGTGGTATTACCGCAACAAACACCAGTAGCCATACATCAAAACCCAGAACAAATTTATATTGTAACTGCGCCCAGGTAAGTAAACTGAATAACACTATCAGTACACCCCATACCATCGAAGCTATACCTTTGGTGACATAGCTTTTTTTTGCTTTGCCAATCATTTCATTGATCAGCCTTAGGCTTTCCTGCTGGGTTAACTCTTTTTCTTGTTGCATATTTTATTTTTTACTTGGCTATTTCTAT
>JANLQE010000305.1:0-9235 GCA_031367625.1 Bacteroidota bacterium | reverse complement strand
TTGGTTTTAACCTTTGGCATTATATAACTGTTTATGGTTACTCCCTGCTGGCGTCCCGAAACTTCGGGAACTTATGGAGCCGTGTGGGAAATGAACCCAAAAGAATTGCTCTTTTGGGGCGGCAAAGGTAAGGGAATTATTATTTAATCTATCATTTTAATGGTAAAAATTTGCAGAAACGTCAGCCAACTATCCTTACCAGGCATTGACTCCGCTTTAGCTGCAAGCGGGCCTATAATTTAAGCAGTTTAATATTTATCAGCATTTATAACCCCATACATAATTATGTATTTATATTTTGGCAAACACATAACGCTGTCATTACGAAAACTGTGAACCTTCTTTTTTATCATATTTTCCGCTCATTGTTTTTTATCTATTTCAGCAAATTAAATTGCTTTACCTGCTATTCAAAATGCATTTTAATCTGTTCTTACGCAATAAGTCCATTTTTTGATAAAGGCTTCCTATTTGCATTTCTGCCTTTAAATTAATCAGGTAATCATTTTCGCTCCACATCCGGTCTTTCTACTCTCCCATTCCCTCTCCATCTACAGTTTTGCTGCTGTGGCTTACCATTTCATTCACCGCTGCAATTTCGGGTGCTGTAAAATACCTCCACTTGCCAGGTGCAATACCGCTAACAGTAATATTCATAATACGAACTCTTTTTAAGGAAACTACCCTGTAGCCTAACGCTTCGCACATGCGCCGTATCTGCCTGTTAAGCCCTTGTGTAAGAATGATGCGGAAACGGTTATCCCCTTCTTGTTTTACAAAACATTTATTGGTAACTGTGTCTAAAATCCTCACCCCGTTTCTCATACTGTTTATAAAAGAAATACTTAGCGCTTTATCTACAGTTACCATGTATTCTTTTTCGTGTCCATTACCCGCACGCAATATTTTATTTACAATATCGCCATCATTGGTTAAAAAAATTAATCCTTCAGAAAGCTTATCCAGCCTGCCTATGGGGAAAATGCGTGTTTTAAAATTTACAAAATCAATGATGTTTGTTTTATCTTTTAAATCTGTGGTGCAGGTAATACCTTTAGGTTTATTCAGCATAATATATACCGGAACTGTTTTCTTTTTCAAAGGTTCTCCATCTACTTTTACTACATCCCCTTCCTGCACCCTGTTGCCTTTACTGGCATCTTTGCCATTGATGGTTACCCTGCATTCTTCTATGTATTTATCCGCTTCCCGGCGGCTGCAAAATCCTGAGTCGCTTATGTATTTATTAAGGCTGATATCCATATTTAATTTTTAGTTAACCAAACAGCAAAGCAAGCAATCAATAATTACCAGCACATAAAAAAGGGAAACATTTTGTCTCCCTTTTATTTATCTAACTTTCTTTTGGTTCTTCACTAACCTTTACTTCTTCTTTTACTTCCGGCTTATCTTTAATTGGTTTGCCAAGTTCAGAAACTTTTTTCTTCTGTGCCCTTGGCGCAAACATTACCAGCATCCTTTTTCCTTCCATTTTGGGTAGCCCTTCCAGCGCACCCGTATCTTTAAGCCTGTCTGCAAATTTTAATAGTAATAATTCTCCTCTTTCTTTAAACATTATTGCACGGCCTTTAAACTGTACATGTGCTTTTACCTTATCGCCTTCTTTCAAAAATTTTTCAGCATGTTTTACTTTAAATTCAAAATCGTGGTCATCAGTATTTGGCGTAAAACGAATTTCTTTAACCTCACTGGTTTTAGATTTCGCTTTCATTTCTTTTTTCTTCTTTTTTTCTTCGTACAAAAATTTATTGTAATCAATAATTCTGCACACGGGCGGGGTAGCACCAGGAGAAATTTCTACTAAATCAAGTTGCTGCGTTTTGGCCATTGCGTTTGCATCAGCTAATGAATACACACCCGGTTCAATGTTTTCGCCAACCAACCGAACTTCCGGTGCTTTTATCATGTGGTTGGTACGGTGCTCCTGTTGTTGTTCTTTTTTAAATCGTGGATTAAACGCTCCCCGGGGCGGTCTTGGTGGAAATGCCATTTACTTTTTTTAATTTACAATGTTGTTTTTTATTACACGAATGTAAAAATTAATTACACGAATTATCTTTTACAAACCTTTTAAACCTTTTGAACTTTTAAACCTTTTTTAAACATCCTGAACCTTTTGCTCACTTCTTCTTTCTTTAATTTCTGAAACAAGGTCTTTTACAAATTCATCTAATGCTTTTACTCCTGCATCGCCTTTGCCCTGCCTGCGGACTGATACCTGTTTTTCATTCATTTCTTTTTCGCCTATTACCAGCATATAAGGCACTTTTGCCAATTCAGTATCTCTAATTTTCTTCCCTATTTTCTCGTTCCGGTCATCAATTTCTACACGAATATCTGCATTTTTAAGCGTTTGCAAAATAGTATTTGCATAATCCATAAACTTATCACTGATTGGTAATATTTTTACCTGCACCGGTGCCAGCCAGACAGGGAATTTTCCTGCATACTGTTCCAGCAAAAAACCTATAAACCTTTCGTGTGTGCCCAATGGCGCCCTGTGAATGATCAAAGGTGTTTCCGATTTATTATCCTGCGTTGTATATTCCAATTTAAAACTACGCCCCTGAGAAAAGTCAACCTGGTTAGTAGCCAGTGTAAATTCACGCCCTATAGCGCTATAAATTTGTACATCAATTTTAGGCCCATAAAATGCCGCTTCATCCTGCACTTCTACATAAGGGATATTTGATTCTGTCAGCACATTTCTTACCATCGTTTCCGTTTCTTTCCATAGCTCAGGTTCGTTTACATATTTTATACCAAGTTTTTCCGGCGAGTGAAGCGATAGGCGCATCACATATTTTTCTATTCCGAAAATTTTAAAATATTTCAGGTACATATTATTAACCGCCCTGAATTCATCATTGAATTGTTCTTTGGTACAATAAATATGTGCATCATTCATGTGCAGGCAACGCACTCTCATCAAGCCAAATAATTCACCACTTTGTTCATAACGGTAAACTGTGCCATATTCGGCAATACGGTATGGAAGATCGCGGTAGCTCTTGGGTTCTGCCGCATATATTTTATGATGGTGCGGACAGTTCATTGCTCTAAGATAATATTTTTCACCATCCAGTTCCATTGGCGGGTACATACTATCAGCATAATAAGGTAAATGCCCGCTGGTGATGTACATTTTCTCTTTAGCAATATGCGGCGTTACCACCCTTTTATACCCGGCTGCATTTTCAGTTTCTTTCGCAAGCTTTTCCAGCTCCTCAATAATGATTGTTCCATTCGGCATCCACATGATCAAACCCTGGCCCACATCATCATCCATGGTATAAATACCCAGTTCTTTACCCAGTTTACGATGGTCTCTTTTCTTTGCTTCTTCCAGCATTAATAAATATTCGTCCAGTTCTTTTTGTGCCGGAAACGAAACGCCATACACACGGGTAAGCTGCTTGTTTTTTTCATCGCCTTTCCAGTAAGCACCGGCTACACTGGTAAGTTTAACTGCTTTTATAAAACCAGTATTGGGAATATGAGGCCCACGGCATAAATCTGTAAAACCGCCCTGGGTATAAAAAGTAATTTCACCATCGGTAAGATTACCCAGTAAATCTAATTTGTATTCATCCCTTTTATCTGTAAAATATTTTAGCGCATCTGCTTTACTTATTTCTTTTCTCTGATAGGCATTATTTTGCCTCGCCAGTTCGTTCATTTTTTTTTCAAGCTTTGCCAGATCGTCTTCAGTCATTTGCCTGTCGCCTAAATCCATGTCATAATAAAAGCCTTTCTCTATTGCCGGCCCCACCCAAAATTTTACATTTGGAAACATCGTCTCTACTGCTTCTGCCATTAAATGGGCAGTAGAATGCCAGAAGGTTGACTTTGCTTCTGCATCATCCCAGGTCAATAATTTTAAAGAGGCATCTTCATTAATGGGCCTGCTGGCATCCCAAACCTGGCTGTTAATATTGGCGGCCAGTACTTTTCTCGCCAACCCTTCGCTGATTGATTTTGCTACTTCTAATGCAGTTGTACCCTTTGCATATTCTCTCACAGAACCATCGGGTAATGTTATCTTTATCATGATTTAACTAAGTTCAAATTAATTTTTAGAATTGCAAATTTAACGAACTCTTAGCTAAGGGAAAATTAATCTAAAATATCTTTGATTTTGTAAACTGCACACAGTTAAAATTATATAATTAAAGATGAAAATAAGGTTACTGTTTATTACTGTCTTTTTATTTTTTTCATTATGCTTATCAGCCCAGAATTTTAGCGGGCAATGGAAGGGTGGATTTTTAGATAAAAGCGTATCCTTTATTGGCTTTGGTGGAGATAGATGCGATTATGTGCTGGATCTGGAATGTAAAGGAAAATCAGTAACAGGTTATTCCTACACTTATTTTACCGATGGGGGAAAAAGGTATTACACTATCTGCAGGCTGCAAGGCTTTTTAGACAAAAAGAAAAAATATATTGAAGTAAAAGAAATAGAAAGAACAAAAACAAATGTGCCCGAAGAAGTAAAAAATTGTTTTCAGATACATCAACTTACTTATACCAAAATTGATAATGAAGAAACCCTGCAGGGTAGCTGGATACCGGTGCCCAACCAGGGAGGCAACTGTGGCTTTGGTGCTACAACACTTACCAGAAGAAATTTAAAAAGCAGTTTTCCCGATTTTAATAATGCAGCGGCTAAAGCAGTTCCACAGAAAAAGATTAAGAATGATAATAAACCTGCAGTGGCTAAAGCTAAACCCAAAACAGTTTCTGCTATTGCTAAAGTAAACGCCGGAAAACCGCTGAAAAAAGACCCGGTACTAATACCCAATAAAGACAGTTTTACAAAACAGGAAACTACTGTAAAAAATGTTCCTCAAAAGATTACTGAGCCAACATTTAATTTTGAAAAAAGGAATAATACATTGCTAAAAACCATTGAAGTAGAAAACGAAACCATAAAAGTGGATCTGTATGATAACGGCGAAATAGATGGAGACAGTATTTCTTTATTCTACAATAACAAATTGTTACTATCGCATAAAAGATTATCCGAAAAAGCCATCAGCTTAAATATTCCTGTGGCGCAGGATAATGGAGTAAATGAGTTGGTAATGTATGCAGAAAATTTGGGCACTATTCCACCAAACACAGCATTGATGGTAGTTACAGACGGAACAAAAAGGTATGAAGTACGTATTACATCCGATCTTGAAAAAAGCGGGACTATAAGGTTTGTGCATAAAAAGACTGCGCCGAAATAGTATTTATTTGTTTTTTAACCCCATTCGCATTTCTATCATGTGCTTTGCAAATCCTGCTTTTTCGTAAGCTTTAATGGCACCTGTATTATCAACATAAACATCTAACCGCACTTCCGTTATACCCTTTTGAAACGACCATTTTTTTAATGCGTCAATGATCATATTATTTATACCCTTGCCCCGATGTTCCGGCACCACATACATAAACCCAAAATAGGCATGTTGCTGATGCTGCAGATATGGTTTTGATTTTTCTATCCGGGCATATCCACTGCCAATTATTTGTGAGCCATATTCTGCCACTACCAATTCAATGTGAGCAGCTTTTATCATTTCTTCTAAATTGTAATAATTAATCTGCCCGGTTTTCAATGTGCAGTCAAAAGGGCGTTCTGCAGTAATCACTCCCTGTTCAAATGTAAGGAGTATGGGTAAATCTTTTAAAGTAGCTTTTCTTATTATTATCTGCAGCATGGCTTATTATTATTGGTAAAGGTTTGTATTCTTAGCAAATAAAAAATTTAAAATTTAAAATTCCAGGTAACTGCCGGTATAATAGGAAATAATGAAACCTGTTTTGCCTGTACCATTAACGAGCCATTGTATGGGCTGCCTGCCTGACTAAAATAAATAAAGTAAGGATTTTTTCGGCTGTAAATATTGTAAACACTGAATACCCATTCTGTTTTTAATTTTCGGTTTGCATTTTTATTAGGAGTAAATATGGCCGAAATATCTATGCGGTGATAAGAGGGCAAACGGTATTGATTTATGCGGCTATACTCCTGCGTTATTACCCCGCTGATAATATAAAACCGCTGGGGCAATGTAGCCGCATTGCCGGTGCCATATACAAAAGTGCCGGAAAGTTTCCATTTTTTATTAAGGTCATAGATAGCTACTGCACTCATGTCGTTTCTACGGTCGTATTTTGCAGGATATTTTTCACCGAAATTTAATGCAGCAAATTTGCGCCAGGTGTAGCTGAAGGTATAACCAATCCAGCCGGTAAGCCTGCCCTTTACTTTATTCACAAATAATTCGGTGCCATAGCTCCAGCCTTTGCCAAAAGTAAAATCATCTTTTGTATCACTTAAAGTATTGGGAGTATATCCTTCCCGGTATTCAATCTGGTTTTGCATCTGCTTGTAATAAACTTCTATGGAAGTTTCATAAATATTATTTTTAAGATTTTTAAATAGTCCGGCAGCATACAGCCAACTGGTTTGTGGTTTTACTTTGTAAGTACTTGGCACCCACAAATCTGTCGGCAGTGTAGTACCCGAATTACTTACCAGGTGAATGTATTGAAGGTTATGGGTAACAGATGCTTTCACCGATGTCTCTTCGTTCAGGGCATACCTAACCGTTAGTCTTGGCTCTAAACCACCATAGGTCTTTACTGGTTGCCCACTCTTATAAACTGTACTGTCCAGCCGGTTGCCATTAGCATCATTTGTATATTTTTTGTAAACGCCTGTCTGCTGAAAGGCACTGTAGCGCAGGCCTGCATTAATCTGTATCTTAGGGCTAAGCTCCCAATCATCCTGTACATAAAGAGCAGCTTCATGGGCAAACTTCGTTTGTGCATTTAACGGATTAAACACCACGGAGTCTTGCCTGCCGCTTACAACCGATGGCGTAAACCGGTGATAAGTATATAAAAGTCCAAATTTTAATTTGTGTTTGGAATAAGGGTAAAAATCAAAATCCTGTTTAAGACTTACATCTCTTATGCCTGATGCTAATTTTAAATCAAAATTATTTTGTGCTGCATTAAAAGAAAAATTATAATCGTTATATACTGCAGTGGTATTGGCAAATAATTTATTATTAAAAACATGGTTCCAACGAAGCGTTCCGGTGGCATTTCCCCATGGTATATTTACTTTAAGGCTTTGCCTGCCATTGGCAAAATCAAACACATCCCGTCCAAAATATCCGCTTAAATAAACCCTGTCTTTTTCGCTGAATTTATAATTAAGTTTTGCATTAAAATCATAGAAATAATAACCCGAGCCATAAAACTGATTATCTTTTTTTATGAATGGTTTTGCTATTGCATCAGCATAAGTGCGGCGTGCCGAAACGATGAAAGAAGCCTTATTTTTTTTTATCGGGCCTTGTATGGAAATTCTTGAGGCAATAAGTCCTAGCCCGCCTTCCACCTGCATTTGCTGATTATTTCCTTCCTTCATGGATATATCCAGCACACTGGATAACCTGCCGCCGTATTGTGCAGGCATGCCGCCTTTTATAAGCGAAACATTTTTAATAGCATCTGCATTAAAGATGGAGAAAAAACCAAACAGATGGCCGGTATTATAAACAACCGCATCATCCAGCATAATCAGGTTTTGATCGGGGCCGCCGCCACGTACATAAATACCTGCACTCCCCTCGCCTGCATTGCGAACACCGGGAAGCAACTGCACCACTTTTAATAAATCTACTTCGCCTAAAAATGCAGGTATAGCCCTTATCTGTTCAATAGGCAAAGTGATTTTTCCCATCTGCGCATTTCTCACATTATTATCCCTTTTTCTTGCAGTAACAATTACCTCTTCAGAGAGTGCCACGCCCGTTTGCATAGCAATGTTTAATAAAGTATCTGTTGCAAGATTGATATTTATTATTTGTGATTTGTAACCGATATGAGAACAAACTAAAGTGTAATTATTTTTATTAAGGGTGAGAGAATAAAAACCATACTGGTTGCTGCTGATGCCCCTGGGATTTGCTTTAATGGAAATAGTAGCGCCGATAATAGTTTCGCCGGTAGCCGCATCTTTTACATAACCGCTGATGGTGTAATTATTTTGAGCATAACCAAATGCAAAAATGAAACCAGAGATAAGAAATAAAAAATATTTTTTCATGAATGTTACTGCAAAAATTTCAAATAAATAAGTTCAGGCATAATTAAAAAAGATTTTGCCGGTAAGGCAGAAAGGCGAAAATTAATTTTTTTTGAAAAGAATTTACAACGCCTTCCCTGCAAAAAAATAAAAATCTTATTTGGCAATTATAGAATCTTTTATTTCTCCGCAATTAATCATGGCGCCTTTATATTTTGGATGTTTTTTACCGAGATATGGGTTTACAATTTCTACATTATTGCTGATCCAGTTTGCCGGTATTTCATCATTAAATGCCATCGGACAATTATCCAGATATAACTTGGGGCCTTCATAAGCAATGGCCGTAAAAAAAGTTGGATACATCATATCAGTAAGGCTGCTGAAATCTCTGCGCATTTCGGTAATGTCTGTTTGCTTCACTAACGATTCTGCATTTGATCTTACATCATTTATGGCAGTCATAACCGTTTCAAATATAAGCGCTGTATCTTTTTTTAATTCTGCTGTATCAATAGTATTTAATGATGCTATAAAGGCAGTTGCTTTTTGTTTTACCGCAGCCGTATCAGCTTCTACAAATGCATCTTTTAAGCCCAGGTAATTAATAACAACCTTATTGATGGAATTATTAAAAGACTCAGAATGTTTTTTTAGCGCCATGGGTGCCACTTTAGGTTCTTTAAGGCCGTTATGTTTTGTACGCAGTGTAAACCAATAAATACTAAATGCGGCCAATAGTACAAGGGGGATAGCAATAATTCTTTTCATAATTTTAAAAATGTTTATTCAAAGTTACTGGATAGTTTGTAACTGGCATTGCTACCGGTAATGCTTTGTAACACTTCAATTGTTGAGTGTAGAGGGTTTATAAGTTTAGCGTACAAACTAAATAGCAAACCCTAAGTAAACAGCGGAAGCGCAATTTTTGTTTACGCTAAAACCAGGTATCATTTGTACCAGATAAATAATAGCGTGACAGCTTTACAAACCCCGTACACTTTGCTAAAAGTTTAATAATGGTATGCCGTACAAGGGATCCGATAGCTATCGGGATGAAAAACTACAGCCGGTAACAAAATTATTATCATTATAACACGAATGCTGTTTAATAGTTTG
>JANLQE010000248.1:0-2724 GCA_031367625.1 Bacteroidota bacterium | reverse complement strand
CAATGCTGTTTTTTACATCAGCTCCAATGTTGCAGAAAAAATGATTGCTAAAAAGGAAAAAGGCGTCATCATCAATATCAGCTCCATTTCGGCACAGGGAAATTCAGGCCAGTCTGCTTACTCGGCTTCCAAAGCTGCAGTGGAGGCATTAACCAAAACATGGAGCAAAGAACTGGGCATGTTTAAAATAAGATGTGCCTGCATTGCGCCAGGTTTTTTTGATACGCCTTCTACCAGGGAGAGCCTGAGTGAAAACATGATTTCAAAATGGCAGAGAGCCGTGCCCACAGGTAAGTTAGGTGAGCTGCATGAATTGTTATCTGCAGTAGAGTTTATTATTACCAATGAATATTTTAATGGCAAAGTGCTGTCATTGGATGCAGGTTTAAATCTTTAATGAATGAGCTTTAATTTTCCATATAACCTGGGGTTACTTTTTTACAAAGTAGCGGGTGACCATGCAGACCAAACTGCATTGAAATATCCTTCAGGCCAAAATATTACTTACAGTGAGCTAAATTTATTATCCAATAAAATAGCGGTTGCCTTGTTGGCAAAAGAAATTAAGAAGGGTGATGTGGTGGCTATATTTAATGAAAAATCATTTTACGCCTGGTCATTAATGCTGGCCTGCCTTAAAGTGGGAGCCATCTATACCAACCTTGATACTACAAGCCCTTGGCCAAGGCTGCAAAAAATATTAAATACCTGCTTGCCAAAAATTATTTTTTTTGATGTAGAAAATACTCCTGTAAAAAATGAACTGAACAATCATTTTCCCGACATTCCGGTTATGCAGTTGCACCAGGAATCTTTTAGGCAATCCCTTCATGCTATTGACGGCAATAACCTACAGCAAACAGGGGAGATTACAGGCACAGATCCTGCTTATATTATGTTCACTTCCGGTTCCACAGGCTTCCCCAAGGGAGCAGTAATGAGCCACAGCAATGTTTTAAATTTTATACAATGGGGCAGGCAAACCTTTGAAGTAACTACAGAAGACATTTTTACCAACGCCAATCCTGTTTATTTCGATAATTCGGTTTTCGATTTTTATACTTCCATTTTTAGTGGAGCTACGCTGGTACCGCTTGCACATGAGCTGGTAAAAAATGCCAGGCAACTTGTGCAGGCCATCAACGATTCAAAATGTACTATTTGGTTTTCGGTGCCCTCTCTTCTTGTTTATTTGCTCACTACAAAAGCTTTATCTAAAAATGATTTCGGCAGCATCCGCAGCATTGCTTTTGGCGGCGAAGGATTTCCTAAAAATAAACTGCAGCAGTTATATAACCTGTTTGCAGAGCGGATAACCTTATACAATGTGTATGGCCCTACAGAATGTACCTGCATCTGTTCATCTTATATTATCAGCAGTAATGATTTTGATAACATGAATGAACTGGCACCACTGGGGTTTATGGCGCCTAATGTAGGATACGAAATTTTATCACCGCAGGGAACAAATAAAAATATTGGCGAACTGGCTTTATCAGGTTCCTGCGTAGGGCTGGGTTATTATAACGATGCCGAAAGAACTGCACAATCTTTTATACAAAATGGCAACAGCCCTTTTTTTAACCGCATGTACAAAACCGGGGATATTGTGGAGCGGGTACAAAATGGTTACCTGCATTTCAGGGGCAGGGCAGACAACCAGGTAAAGCACATGGGATACAGGATTGAACTGGAAGAAGTAGAGGCAGCATTCAATACCTTAGCCTACATAAATGAAGCAGGAGTAGTGTACGAAAAAATTTCTGAAGATCTGGGCCAGGTAATAGCATTTGTAAGCCTGTCAGATGCATCAAAAGATGTTGTTCATATTTTGGAGGATATAAAAAATTTATTGCCTGCTTATATGGTTCCGAGGAAGATAAAAATTTTGGAACTGTTGCCCAAAAACAGCAATGGAAAAATAGACCGCAAACAATTAGCACTGTTATGATAATGCTTTGAATGTTTCTTCTTTATAATCTTATTTTATGAAAATAGAATATAACAATTTATATACGCATTTTATATTTACAACGCTGCATAGGATGCCGCTTATTACGGAAAAGCATAGAGAGCGGATTGAAAAATATATAACTGGTATTGTTAACAACAACGATTCACATTTATATGCCATATATGCTAACCCGGAGCATGTTCATTTTCTAGTATCCCGTTCTCCGTCAATATCAGAAGAATTACTGGCTTCAATCATTGCGGAGAGTTCTCAACGATTCATAAACGAAAATAAATTATGTAGCACTCTATTTACCTGGCAGGAATCTGCAGCAGCCTTTTCCGTATCAAAAGGGGATGTAGACAGGGTTTGTAAATATATTCTTAATCAACCTGTGCATCATAGCAAAATAAGTTTCGGAGAAGAGTACGAAGCATTTTTAAAATTTTACCAAAAAACCTTAAACAATACGGGGAAGGATAAGAAAAAATAATTTGAGGTTATTAGGTTGCACTGATGTTTTTTAATAAATGCTGGAGTAAATAAGGTAATAAGGTTAGATGTACCTGATAGGTTATTTTTCAGCTACTAAGGTTTAAAACCGGTTAATACTAATGCAAAATTTTAATGTTCTTTAACCTTAGTAGTAGTAGTAGAACCATCGATAAAAAATTAATTAACCTTATTACCTTATTTAAGGGTTTGAAAATCTTTAAGAGAATTGAATAAGCTAATAAAGTAGCATAAGCACAATAATATTTTCTGCTGCT
>JANLQE010000238.1:0-15572 GCA_031367625.1 Bacteroidota bacterium | reverse complement strand
CTTCTTATAACGATCTATTCTTCTCAGTTGCAAATTTTCCATTATACAAAGCATTATGCAAAATTTTGCCTGTATTGCTCACCTGCTCGCCTTCGGAAACCGATATTTTCTCAAAAAATTTAATAGCCCTTTTATCTTCCATGCAATAATTGTTTTCATAGCCCGGCAGAATAAATATGGATGCCGCTAACATTCTTGTGTCCCCAATTTTTATAGAAGGGGATTATTGTGGCCCATTAAAAATTACTACCTTGCAAAAAATTAAACTTATGGAATTATTAAAGGATTACTGGTGGTTGATTATACTGGTGGTTGCATTTTTGGGGTGCTTTGTAACCATCAACCAGGGCTTTATTGGCGTGGTTACTATGTTTGGCAAGTATCAGCGTATCATGCGGCCGGGCCTTAATTTTAAGATCCCTTTTTTAGAACAGATATTTAAAAGAGTAAGTATTCAAAACAGGTCTGTAGAACTGGAATTTCAGGCGGTAACGATAGATCAGGCGAATGTATATTTTAAATCGATGCTGTTATATTCTGTGCAAAATGAAAATGAAGAAACCATTCAGAAAGTGGCCTTTAAATTTATCAGTGATAAGGATCTCATGCAGGCATTGATACGTACTGTGGAGGGAAGTATCCGTGCATTTGTATCTACAAAAAAACAGGCAGAAGTTTTAAATGTACGAAGAGATATTGTAGAAAATGTAAAAGAACAGGTGGATGTAGCTTTGGAAGGTTGGGGTTATCATCTGCAGGATCTGCAGATCAATGACATCACTTTTGATGAAGCTATTATTACCAGTATGAGTAAAGTGGTAGCAAGTAATAACCTGAAAGCTGCGGCAGAAAATGAAGGACAGGCTTTATTAATTACCAAAACAAAAGCTGCAGAAGCAGAAGGTAATGCCATAAAGATTGCTGCAGAGGCAGAAAGGCAGGCCGCACAATTACGTGGCCAGGGTGTGGCATTGTTCCGGGAAGAAGTGGCAAAAGGTATGAGCCAGGCTGCAACAGAAATGAAACAAGCTAACTTAGATACTAATGTTATCTTGTTTAGCATGTGGGTAGAGGCCATTAAAAACTTTGCAGAATACGGTAAGGGCAACGTAATATTTCTGGATGGAAGCAGTGATGGCATGGAAAAAACGATGCGGCAGATAATGGCCATGCAGCAAATGGGCGACAAAAAGAATATGTAAAAATAAAATAATGGTTTAAATGGTAAGTGCCGTATTATTGCGGCACTTTTTTATACCACCGAAAGCGTATATTTGTACCACTAAGTATTTTTTTATGGCACAAAAAATAACACTATCATTAAAGGAAAGCAACGTAAAGTTTGCAAAAAAGCAGGCTGCTAAAACTAAAAACAGCGTTTCTAAAATTGTAGACGATTATTTTGATTTACTACAAAGAATAGATATAGCATATAAAAAAGAAAAGCTTACTCCCTGGGTAAAAAAGTTTGGAGGAATAGTAAATACAGGCAAAAATGAAGACCCTAAAGATTTTTTTTAATGCAAAAGTTACATCAAAAAATATTTTTAGATGCTAATGTTTTAATAGATTTAATTAATGGCACAAATGCTATGAATAACGCCTCAGTAATCTTATTTAACAAACTTAGCCTGGGAAATAATTTTTTCTATTCTTCACCAACCAGTTTCGCAATCACCTATTATTTCATTTCAAAGAATTTTAAAAATAAAAATCTGGTGAATGAAATTGCCTTAGGCTTTTTTTCTGAATTTATCTTTACAAGAGAAGATAGTGTAATTATGGAAAAAGTGAAAAAGTCTGACTTTACTGACCTTGAAGATGCTTTACAATATTTTTCTGCTATGGATTCTGGTGTGGATGTAATCATCACAAAAAATCATTTTGATTTTTCAAAATCTGCCATCCCGGTTTATCACCCATTGCAATACATAAACGAATTTTTACTTTAACTATGGCATATATAAAACAAGATAAACCTTTTGTAGTACCAACCACAGATGGCAAATTGATAGAAGAACATTTCGGGCTGGCATCCAATAAAGAATCTGCCCTCAGCATTGCACACATGATAGCGCCTGCGGGCTGGAGCGAACCTTTTCAAACCCCTTCATTTGATGAATATACTTTGGTGAGCCGGGGCAAAAAATTATTTGAAGTAGATGGTGAACAGGTAACCGTGGCTGCCGGACAAAGCATCCTTATAAAAGCAGGTAGCCGTGTACGTTATAGTAACCCTAATAATGAAGAGTGCGAATACTGGAGTGTGTGCCTGCCCGCTTTTTCTATGGAAGGCGTAAACCGGGAATAAATGGAAGATTAACATTTTCTTATGCAGCATTGCAGATATAGTTTCGTTGTATTGCAGAATATTTGCCCATTGGCACAGTAATGGCCGCAACATTATTAAATTTTTTAACCCGGTAATTAATATAAAAATATGCTCGATATTTTTTTACAGGTTGACAGCCTTGCCACTTCAGGCTCAGCACCGGCCAAAGTAGAAACAGTCTGGGGCCTTTTAAGCAAAGGTGGCCCGTTAATGATCCCTCTTGGAATATTATTTGCCCTGGCGGTTTTCTTTTTTATAGAGCGGTTGCTGGTAATAAGAAAAGCCGGTAGGGTAGAGGACAATTTTATGAGCATTATTCGTGATCATATCATCAATGGGAATGTTGCTGCAGCAAGAAGCCTGGCAAAAAATACCCATCACCCGGTGGCGCAGATGATTGATAAAGGGATTCAGCGCATTGGAAAACCGATTGATGCAATAGAAAAAAGTATGGATAATGTCGGGAAACTTGAAATGTATAAGATGGAAAAAAACCTGAGCATTCTTTCTGTAATAGCACGTATTGCACCGTTGTTTGGTTTTGTGGGCACCATTGTTGGCCTGGTAATTTTGCTGAAGGAATTTGCCACCATCAGCAATCCTTCCATAAGCCAGATTGCAGATGCGATGTACATTAAATTAATCACCTCGGCAAGTGGATTAATCATTGGTATGCTTGCATATCTTGGCTACAGTTATTTAGATACACAAATAAACAGAACGGCCAACAGGATGGAATCTGCCAGCAGCGAATTTATTGATATTTTGCAGGAACCGACAAGGTAAGTTAATAGGCAACAGGCAATGGGCAACAGGCAATTGTCAACAGGCAATGGTTATTAAGTAGAATTGGAAACTGCAAGATAGATAGCAGTGTACCACGGTTTAAGACTCGATAATTCACAATTTTACATTATGAGTTTAAGAAAAAATAAATTAAGAGACGAACATTCCGAAGTGGATACAGGCCCGCTGAATGATATCCTGTTTATATTATTAATGTTTTTTTTAATGATCTCTACGCTGGCCAATCCTAATGTAATTAAGATGAGTGTGCCCAGGGCTAAAAGTGATACCAAGCAAAAACAAAGTGTGGTGGTAAGTGTAGATAAAGATAAAAATATTTATGTCGGCTCTAAAAAAATCATTACCGATTCTCTCGAAGCAGTATTAAGAAAATATATTAATGAAGGCGACAGTATAAAGCCTGCCGTAGTTATCAATGCAGATTCTGTAGCACAATGGGGCGAAATTGTAAGGGTAATGAAAGTGGCCCGTAAGCTTGGCGCAACCACTTCTGCCACGGTTACGGGCAATGAGTAGCCATAACCATTCTATCCTTGCCAAACATATCTTTTTTTATTTCTGACTGGTAGCCTGTTTCGTCAAATAATCTGGCTACGCTTTCTGCAAATTCTTCATGTGTCTCCATAAATATTTTTCCGTTTTTATTTAAATGTGTTTTGCAAAACACCGCAATCTTTTCATAAAAAATTAATGGGCTTTCTATCGGTACAAACAATGCTGTATGCGGTTCATGGGCAGTTACATTTTTATCTATCAAATCTTTTTCATTATCAGGAATGTAGGGTGGGTTGCTTACAATTACATCATAAAAAGGTAAAGTTTTCCAGCTATTTTCTTCTAAAAAATTAAGTTGTAAAAAAGAAACTGCTACTTCTTGCCGGGCTGCATTTTCTTTAGCAATTTGCAAGGCTTCATTACTTATATCAATGGCCGAAACAGTAGTTTGCGGCGCATTTTTTTTTATGGCGATGGCGATGCAGCCACTGCCGGTTCCTACATCCAGTACAGTAGATTGTGTATTTACCTTCAGGTGATTTAAAATTTCTAAAACTAATTCTTCCGTTTCGGGCCGGGGGATAAGTACAGCGGGAGAAACCTTTAATTTCAATTTGTAAAACCAGGCTTCGCCAATGATATATTGCACAGGGATATGCTGTAATAGTTTTATCAATACATTGTTTAATTGCTGAATGGCTGAACTGTTTATTTGTCTATCTGGGTTAACCAGCAAATCAGATTTACTAATGCCCACCGCCCATTCAAAGATCATATCAGTAATTTTTGCAGCTTCATTATGGCTGTAAATTTCTTTTAATGAGGTTAGAAAATGCCTGTAAATTTTTTGTACTGTCATCGTCGCAAACTTACTTTATTTTTAGTTGCTTAATTTTACCGGCCTGAATAATCATGAAACATATATGCAGCGTTGTTTACAACTGGCGCAGCTTGGTGCCGGCAGTGTAATGCCCAACCCAATGGTAGGTGCGGTGCTGGTGCATAATCACATGATTATCGGTGAAGGCTATCATCAGCAATATGGGCAGGCACATGCAGAAGTAAACTGTATTAATAATGTAAAAGAAGTGGACAGGCATTTAATAAACCAAAGTACTTTATATGTTTCCCTGGAACCCTGCAATCATTTTGGTAAAACCCCGCCTTGTGCCGATTTAATTAGTAAGCATCAAATACCCGAAGTAGTAATTGCCTGTACCGACCCCTTTGAAAAAGTAAATGGCAGCGGCATAAAAAAATTACAGGCAGCAGGCATAAAAGTTATAGAAGGAATTTTAAAAGAAGAAGCGGCTGAATTGAACAAACGCTTTTTTGCTTTTCATAAAAAACAACGCCCCTATATTATTTTAAAATGGGCGCAAAGCAGCAATTTAAAAATTGCAAATGAAAATTTTGAAGCCGTAAAAATAAGCAATGAAATTACCAACAGGTTAGTGCATAAATGGCGAAGCGAAGAGGCCGCTATCCTGGTAGGAACCAATACAGCCCTGCATGATAACCCAGCCCTGACGACCCGTTTGTGGCCGGGGAAAAATCCGGTACGGATTGTTATTGACAGGCAGTTAAAATTGCCGGCGCATTTGCAGTTGTTTGATGGTAGCACTGCTACAATCGTTATCAATACCATAAAACAAGCAGAAAATACAAACACTTTTTTTTACAAAATTGCCGAAGAAGAAAATTTACTTACTGCATTGATGAACCTTTTGTATCATCAGCAACTTAGCTCTTTAATTGTAGAAGGTGGCGCTCTATTATTGCAATCATTTATTGATGACGGCTTATGGGATGAAGCAAGAATAATTACCAACAATGAGCTGATAATTGATAATGGCATACAGTCACCTGTTTTGAAAAATAATAAACTCATTACAACCGAACATTTATTATCAGACAGCTTACAGGTTTATACAAACAAAAACAGGTAATATATTAATGGATTTTTATTATACAATTGATCAACCGGCAACAGCAGAGTTTAAAGACAGAGGCAGTAGATTTTTAGGGTACGCATTTCCAATAACTTCCGCAGAGGAATTTAAAAAACAACTGCAGTTGCTGAAAAAAGAACATGCCAAAGCAGTACACCATTGTTTTGCTTACCGCATTGGTACTGATGGTAATAATTTTCGCAGCAGCGATGATGGAGAACCGGCAGGTACCGGAGGCAAACCAATATTGGGGCAGATAGACAGTAAGGGCTTAACGGATATAGCTCTCATTGTAGTCCGGTATTTTGGCGGCACTTTGCTTGGTGTGCCCGGTTTGATAAATGCTTACAAAACCGCTGCTGCGCTTGCGTTACAGGTGGTGCCCATCATTAAAAAACAAATAGAAATAAAATATAGACTGCAGTTTGATTATACTCAAATGAATGTGATAATGACACTGATGAAACAATTTAACTGTACCATTATTTCACAGCAAATGCAGATGTTTTGCGATGTTACGGTTGGCATTCCGGCAAACCGGTCAGAAGAAATTTTGTACAGGCTTAAAGAATTTCAAAATATAGAAATAAATAAAATCGGATAATAATTTGTAATTTTCTAAAAAAAATAATATGCCAACGGAAAAGAAGTACAAAAGTTTCTGGAGTTTTTATCCTTATTATTTAACCGAACACGGCGATGCCAGCAACAGAGTATTACATTTTATTGGCACGGCCGGCCTGCTGATTATTCTGATAGCAGCTATTGCTTTGCAGAAATGGTGGATGCTTGCTTTGATCCCTGTATGTGGTTATGGTTTTGCATGGGCAGGGCATTATTTTATTGAGAAAAATAAGCCGGCTACATTTACCTATCCTTTATACAGTCTGGCATCAGATTTTGTTATGTTCTGGCATATCATTACCGGGCAGATAAATAAAAAACTTGCGGACGCTAAAAAAATAATTGCCGGTGGATATTGAAATACTCAGAGAATATGTTTTACAAAAACCTTCTGTTACAGAGGGTTTTCCGTTTGGAGAAGATACACTGGTGTTTAAAATAAATAATAAAATATTTCTGCTGGTATCCTTAACTGCGGCGCCTTTACAGTTTAATGTAAAATGTAATCCTGATAAAGCAATTGAATTAAGAGAAGATTATCCTGAAAATATTCTGCCCGGTTATCACATGAATAAAAAACACTGGAATACGGTTATTGCAGATGGAAAACTGAAGGATAAAGGGATAAAAGAAATGATAGATGAAAGCTATCGGTTAGTTAGTAAAAAATAAGAGTAGATGAGAAATAATGGCGTTATAATATTTTTAGTATTGCTGGTTGCATTTGCATTTTATTTTTTAGGAAAAAAGAATGGAAGTAACCAAACCAAAACAGATATAGTAAATAATGTAGCTGTTATAAAAGAGATTGCAGAATTAGGCGCATTAAATGTTTCTGGCAATACTAATTTAAAAATGACCAACAGGGGCGATAATAACGGACTGTGGGATAAGTTAAAAAATTATTTTTCAGAAAACACTTTACAGCTATCCATTCCTTTCGAAGCAAAATACGGGGTGGACATGAGTAACCAAAAAACTAAAATAGACACAAAAGCGGGCACAGTAATTATTTATCTGCCAAAGATAAAATTATTAAGTTTACAATTAAAGTTAGATAAAGTGGATGCCATCAGTAAAACCGGTGTTTTATACACTGTAACTATTGATGAATATATAAAAGCGCAGAAACAATTGTACGAAGAAGCTTTAAAAGAATTAGCAAAAAATTCAAATTATCAAAAGCTGGCGGAAGAGCATATTAGATTTATACTGGATAAATACTATGCACCTTTGAGCCTTAAAGTACAATGTATATTCGGCGATGCAGCATCTGTATTGCAATAAAAAACCGACCATTTCTTTGCATACTTCCAGTTCAGGCTTTTGCCTGCGGTCATGGTTTCAACTGCGCTGACTATCCTTTTAGCCCTCGTCTCTTCAGTTTTGGCGCTGGTTATCCATTCTGTATATTCTTTTTTGTGTGAGTAGGAGAAGCTTCAAAAGTTTGTAAGGATTTTTTATTTTTTGCCATAACTTTTGTAAAATAATCAGGCACTTCTACTTCTTTTTTTTCTCTTAGCTTTGGTTTGGATGGAAGTTTTATACCAGGCTCATTCAGTTTCATGGCTTCTTTAATATAAGTGATCATTTTCTTATCAGCAGGAAGATCTTTTAGAGAAGTGATTTTACCAAAGTGGCCCATGGCTTCTTCAGACCGGGCTTTTTCCAGCAATGCACCATCTTTCATTAATGCGGCTTTCCAAAACCCAAATACAGCATGTTGTTTAAATGCTGCCATGCTGCACATCATCCCGCCTTTATAATCAAAATGCGGAAAGCTCCATTTCATTTTTTCTTCTACCTGTGGGCAGGCTTTATGCACCAACGCTCTCAGGTGATTTAAAATTGGCTGTGCAAATGCTGCTGTTCTGGAAATATAGGTATCAATAACTTTTTCTTTTTTACCCATAATATTTTTTATTAAAATGAAACATTTTAGAAGCCACAATTAAATTACAAATAAAAATTTAAACTTTAAGCATGACCGGCTATAATTTCTTTAGCTGGAATGGCTTTTAATTTTTTTAAATGCTGCAGCTAATATTTTGGTGTTTGGTAAAGAGTACAAAAATTTAATGATAAATATTATTGGCTTTAAAATAGAAGTATTGTAAATTCAAATATTATTTATTTTTACTGCATGGCAATGAAGTGTGTTAAGGTAAAAATAAACAGCAGAGATTAAAATACCGGAGTGTAAAATAAATTATAAAAATTATTATTGATTAAAACGAAAGCTATGAACCAGGATGAAAAATTTTCAGATGATGAAAAGGAAAACCTTAGCATAGAAAATGAATTGCTAAGGATAAAATTAAAAGCACAGTATGGTGATGCATTTCACATGGAGAGTAATGCTGATCTGCCGCCAGAAATAGAAAACCAGTTTTTAAAAAATATGATGGCATTTGAGGAAGCCAATGAAAATGCTGAATATACAACTTTGTATAAAAAAATGGGTAAACCTGCTTACAAGGCTGCTGAAGAACTTTCTGCTGATGAAATAAGCATACAGTTGAAACGGATTACCGCTATTATGCAGGAACATAATATCGGCCTTGATATATGCGATGGCCCATACCCGGATGAAGTGATTTATAAATTTATCACAACTGAATTATTTGCACATGAAATTGAGCTTACGCCGGTGTTTGGCATGGGATGGAATTTTATTTATGAAGAATTTTACCCAAATAATAAAGTGGAGATTGAAAAAAATACGCACGCATTTTTTAAGCATTGGGTCAGCAGGGATTTCGGTGAATTTTCTACTGAGCTGGGTTATCATTTTATTACAGCCGAAGGAATGCAGCTATCGAGGGAAGAACTGATGAAAAAATTCAAAGCTTTTTTTGAGAGCTTTGATCGTTTTGCCAATGATGCCTATACTATTCAAATGATTGATTTTACAGCGCAGGAAAACGGTGAAGCAATGGGTTTCTCTGAAGGCATGTATAAATATGATGCCATCATGGACAATGGAGAAGTGTTACATTTTGAAGATGCCTATAAACTTTATATGCAAAGAGTAGATAATTTTTGGAGCATTATTTATTTTATAATGCCGGGGTTTAAATGGTGAACTAATTTATACTTTTCCAAAGCTTTAAAACTTTCGAAAAGTTGTCAGGATGTTTTTACTTTCTAAATCCTTCACTCACCAGCAACTCCTTACTGCCGGCAGTGTAAGTATAAAAACCTTCGCCACTTTTTATACCCAATTTACCGGCCATTACCATATTTACCAGCAAAGGGCAAGGCGCATATTTTGGATTACCAAAACCATCCTGTAAAACTTTTAAAATGCTGAGGCAAACATCCAGCCCGATAAAATCAGCTAACTGCAAAGGCCCCATCGGGTGCGCCATACCCAACTTCATTACAGTATCTATTTCTTCTACACCGGCAACGCCTTCATACAAACTGTAAACTGCTTCGTTTATCATCGGCATTAAAATGCGGTTGGCAATAAAGCCTGGGTAATCATTTACCACACAGGGAATTTTGCCAAGCTGCTTGCTTAGTGCAAAAATTTTTTCTGTAACTTCTTTTTTTGTAGCATAGCCATTAATAATTTCCACTAGTTTCATCACAGGTACCGGGTTCATAAAGTGCATACCAATTACCAATTCAGGACGTTTGGTAACTGCCGCAATTTTTGTAATAGAAATAGAAGAAGTGTTGGTAGCAAGAATGCAACCTGAAGGTGCTGCTTCATCTATCTGCTTAAATATTTTTAATTTAAGCTCTGCATTTTCTGTGGCGGCTTCTACTACAAGCTCCGCATTTTTTACGCCTTCTGAAAGATCTGCGACAGCAGTAATATTATCAAGTGCAGATTTTTTATTTTCCTCGGTAAGTGTTCCTTTTATAATTTGACGGTCAAAGTTTTTTCCGATGCTGGCAATTGCCTTTTCCAATTGTGCTGCATTAACATCAATAAGGTTTACTTTAAAACCTGCCTGCGCAAATATGTGTGCAATGCCATTGCCCATTGTGCCGGCACCAATAACAGATACATAGCCCCCTATGCCCACGAAGGGAGGAACTGAAAGCGTATTTAAGTTTGAACCATTGTTCATGTTAGTAAGAGTTTAATTTTTCTGCGGCAGCTTCGCCGCCGCAATTTCTTTTTTAATTTTATACTTTATCCTTAAATAAAAGCAACATTAAATTTAAGGGGGATGAATAAAGAACTAAATGTATAAGGGTGCGACGCAACAATGTTAAATAGAATTACTGAAGATTGTTTCAAAAAACCTCACCCAAACCCCTCTCCAAAAGAGAGGGAACTCGAATAGGGCTTATAATAATTTCAAAACTTTTCAAATTCATCTCCGCTTTAATCTCCTCCTTTTCCCTCTCCTTCAGGAGAGGATAGGTGAGGTTTATCTCCGCTTCAATCTCCTCCATTTCCTTCTCCCCCAGGAGAGAGGATAGGTGAGGGGTTTTATTTAAACGCATTCAACCCCGTCACATCCATACCCGTTATCAGTAAATGAATATCGTGTGTACCCTCGTAAGTAATAACACTTTCTAAATTCATCATGTGGCGCATAACCGGGTATTCGCCTGTAATGCCCATGCCGCCCAGCATCTGGCGTGCATCCCTGCAAATATTGGTTGCAACTTCGCAGGCATTTCTTTTGGCCATACTCACTTGCTGCGGCGTTACTTTTCCTTGGTTCATCAACACACCCAGGCGCCAATTTAGTAATTGTGCTTTGGTAATTTCGGTTATCATTTCGGCCAGCTTTTTTTGCTGCAACTGAAACCCGCCAATGGGCCGGTCAAACTGAATTCTTTCTTTGCTGTACTGCAGGGCGGTATCATAACAATCCATTGCCGCACCGATAGCGCCCCAGGCTATGCCGTAGCGGGCTTTGGTGAGGCAACCCAGCGGGCCTTTCAATCCTTTTACGTTTGGTAAAATATTTTCTTCAGGCAGTTTTACATTATCAAAAACCAACTCCCCTGTGGCGCTGGCACGCAGGCTCCACTTGCCGTGTGTAGTTGGTGTGCTGAATCCGGCCATACCTCTTTCTACAATTACACCACGGATATCGCCGGCTTCATCCTTTGCCCACACCACAGCTACCTGTGCAAAGGGCGCATTGCTGATCCACATTTTAGCGCCGTTTAAAATCACGTGCCCATCACCGTTATCTTTTATATTCGTCAGCATTCCGCCGGGGTCGCTGCCATGGTCAGGTTCTGTCAATCCAAAGCAGCCCAGCCATTCGCCACTTGCCAGCTTGGGTAAATATTTGTTGCGCTGCTCTTCATTTCCGTATTGATAAATGGGAAACATTACCAGGCTGCCCTGAACACTTGCTGTGCTGCGAACGCCGCTATCGCCACGTTCCAGCTCCTGCATCATTAATCCGTACGAAATATAATCTAATCCACCACCGCCATATTGCCCGGGAATAGTAGGGCCAAAGCAACCCAGGTCGCCCAGTTGTTTTATAATCTGCTGCGGAAATTCTGCCCGTTGCGCATAATCTTCTATAATAGGAGAGATTTCTTTTTTTACATAATTGCGTACACTTTCTCTAACGAGTTTATGCTCTTCTGAAAGCAGTTCATCTACATTAAAATAATCAGGACTTTGAAAGTTATCGGTTTTAGAAGCCATAAAAAATTAGCCCTCTCTGTCTCCCCCGAAAGGGGAAATGGAGAAGATTGTTTAAAAGATTATAAAATATTTTTTGTACCAGGCATTATTAATTTGAATCGGGGCTTTTTATTGAAAACGATTATTTAACTTTTACCGCAGAGAACATGAGCAGCTAAGTTTTCGATAGATAAATATTCTCCTCTGCGAAAACTCATTATCTCTTATTCTTTGCGGTTGTAATTATTGTACAAAATATCTTTGTTAAATTTTTACCACAGAGAACATGAGCAGCTAAGTTTTCGATAGATAAATATTCTTCTCTGCGAAAACTCATTATCTCTTATTCTTTGCGGTTGTAATGCTGTAACAACGAATATCTTTATCCGGCAAAGCGGGGCAAATATACTTCCTATTTTCCGGGCTGATAAATTCTGTTACCATTATTTATTTGCAGAAACTGGATAAAACAACTGGAAAAACAAAATAGCCAACAATAACTTTAAACTTTTACTGTTTTAATGGTCAAAGCACAAACTAATATTTTTTGAGATGAAAAATTTATGCCCACTTCTGTTGATGTTATTTTTATTTTCCTGTAAAAAAAGTGAAACAGCGCAGCCAGCACCTGTGCCCATTCCTACGCCTGAAGCATATTATTATCCACCCTTAACCGGCGATACCTGGGATACAAAAACTTCCACCTCAGTTGGTTGGGATGAATCTTTATTACAGGCCGCATTTGATTATGCCGCTACAAAAAATACTTATGGCTTGATGGTGATTCAGCATGGGAAAATTGTAAAAGAACAATACTGGAACAACTGGACTAAAGACACTAAATATGCCCTGTATAGTGCCGGCAAAAGTGTGGTAGCATTTGTAGCAGGTATTGCGCAACAGGATGGCATTATCAATATCAACAATAAAACTTCGCAATATTTAGGAACGGGCTGGACATCCTTACCTCTTGCAAAAGAAAATTTAATTACGGTGAAACATCAGCTTACCATGACAACCGGCCTTGATGATGCCGTGGCAGATCCTGATTGTACTTCGGCTTCCTGCCTGGTTTACAAAGCAGATGCAGGCACCCGTTGGGCTTATCATAATGCAGCTTACCGTTTATTACAGGATGTATTGGCTAACGCAAGTGCCAAAACATGGAATGCCTATTGCAAAGAAAAATTATTTGACAAAATCGGGATGCCTAATAGTCTTTGGTTTAATAATATTATGTATTGCACAACAAGAGATGCTGCAAGGTTTGGTTCTTTAATTTTAAGTAAAGGAAAATGGAACGGAGCAGTTTTATTAAATGATGCAGCCTATTTTGGAGCAATGACCAACACCTCACAAAACTATAATTTAAGCTACGGCTACTTGTGGTGGTTAAATGGAAAAGCATCAACAATGGTTCCTGGTTATCAAACTGTTTTTCCTACTGCCCTTGTAACCAATGCACCTGCAGATATGTATATGGCATTAGGTAAAGATGACAAGAAAATTTATGTAATACCGGGTTTGGATGCTGTAGTGGTAAGGCTTGGCGATAATGCCTCTGGTACAGGCACACTGGGGCCAGGCAGTTTTGATAATGAACTCTGGGGAAGATTTAAATTGGCAATGAAATACTGATTTTACCCGCTTGCGGAGTTAAATTATTTAATTGCAATATAGCCTCAGAGAGGCGGTATGTTAGAAAATGATTGTTTATTGGGTATAAGCTCCGTAGGAGCGATATTTTTTTACATGCCGCTCTTACTGAGCTTTGAAAAATGGAGGATTAAATTTGCCGGGGCATTGCAATTTGTTGATACACTATTTCTTTCATAATAAAGTTTCCATTTCTGTTTGATATTGTAAAGCTATTTGCCTGGCTTCATCAGCAAAATTTTCTTTATCACCTGCATAAATAATGGCACGGCTGGCATTTACCAATAAGCCGCAATCGGTATTCAGCCCATATTTGCTCACCTCCTGCAAACTGCCACCCTGAAAGCCAACACCGGGTATTAATATAAAATGATCGGGAATTATCTTTCTGATATTTTCTAATTCTTTTGCCTGCGTAGCACCTGTAACAAACATCAGGTTATTTATATTACCCCAACGGCTTACAGTTTTTAAAACTTTTTCATACAGGTATTCTTCTGTAGTGCCGTGGGTGCCGTGGTTGATGTCTGCACTAATCACTCTAAGGCCGTGGTTAGTGTCTGCACTAATCACTCTAAGCATTTCAAAATCATTTGCGCCTTTATTGCTGGTAAGGCCCAATACGATTGTCCATTTATTTTCATATTCTAAAAAAGGGCGTATGCTGTCTTCGCCCATGTATGGGGCAACAGTGATGGCATCAAAATTTAAAGTTTCAAAAAATGCTTTGGCATATTGAGATGAAGTGTTACCAATATCACCACGCTTTGCATCAGCAATTTTAAAATGTGTATCAGGGATATAATTTACTGTTTGCTCCATGGCTTCCCAACCTTTTACACCCATTGCTTCATAAAACGCAGTATTAATTTTATAGCTTACACAAAGATCTTTTGTGGCATCAATAATAGCTTTATTAAATTCAAACACTGCATTCGCACTGCTTCTCAGGTGAATGGGTATTTTTGCCGGGTCTGTATCCAGGCCAACGCATAAATAACTTTTCTTAAGCCTGATCTGTTCTGTTAAAATATTACGGTGCATTGTATTTTTAATTATTTAAGATAGTTTTTTTCATTTCTTCAGCAATAAAATCAGTCCCGCTTTCTGCTTTCTTTTCTAATTGGGTAATGATATTTTTTCTTTCTTCCTCATTCCTGTTCTGGCTTAGTTTAAAAACATTTTCTATTGAATCTACTTCAATCCGAAATCCGATAATTCCTTTCAGCATGGCATCTACATAATCTTTTGAAAGTTTATCAAACGATGCAGGGCTATCTATGCCAATATGTTTATCGGTAATTTGTTTTATGGCTGCACGGGTGCCTGCTTCATCTGTAAAAAATATTTTTCCTTTTACATGCACGGCCATATAATTTACCGTGCTTGCCTGTTGTGGGTTTTCGTACCAGCCTGCGCTTATGTAAGCATGTGGGCTGTGAAAGATGACGAGCACATTTTTATTTTTTTCAAAAGCGGTATGATGTGCTGTTTTACGCATCAGGTGGCCGGTAAAAACAAGCTGGCCTTTATCTTCAATTATTTCCAGCGGTAAGTGAGAAGCTACCGGGTATTTTTCTCCCATTCCTGTTACTACCGCAAAATAATTTTCTTTCATAAAAGAAATTACTTTTTCGCTATCATGCTCTGTAAAATGCGGAAGTTTATACATGCAATAATTTTTTTAAAACTTCTGCAAACAAAAATATTTCTTCAAAAGTATTGTATAAAGGTACGGGCGCAATGCGTATAACATTTGGCTCCCGCCAATCGGCCATAATACCATTTTTTGTGAGGCCTTCAAAAAGTTGCTTACCATTTTTGTGCATGGCTATAGATACCTGGCAGCCTCTTTCCGCCGGGTTTTGCGGCGTAAGTATAGAAAAATATTTATCGCCATCATTTATTCCATTAAGCAATTCAAAAACATAGGCAGACATTTTCTTTTGCTTTACCATTAAATTTTGAAAACCGACTTCTTCAAAAATATCAAGTGCTGCTTTGTGTGCTGCCATCAGCATCATTGGCGCTGTACTCAGTTGCCAGGCTTCTGCAGTGGGGTAGGGTGTAAATGTTTTTTCCATTT
>JANLQE010000219.1:0-5749 GCA_031367625.1 Bacteroidota bacterium | reverse complement strand
TGCTGCAAAACCGGCCAGTTCCATCATAGCGGCAATGCCAATATGAACTATTATGCAGCCACGGATACTTTTTGTATGGTAGCTGATAATGCCCAGTAAAAGGCCGCCAAAAAAACTACTGATGGCTTCTGCCATAGGTTTGCCGAGATGTATGCAGCAATAAAAACAGGCTGCAGGTACAATACATTGCATGCCGCAGATGCGTATAAAAGCAATAATAAGAAAGCCCCGGAAAAAAAATTCTATGCTCACAAAATCCAGGGCATAGCTGCATTCAAATAAAAAATAATAAAATGTTTTATGGGTAAGATGAAGCGGCTGTATCGCCTGCGCCCTGGGATACATTTTTAAAAAATCGGGCTGTATAGCCGCAAGGGCAATTATTGGCAACATACATAACAATAATATAAAATAGGGCTTGCTATCAATAAGCCGGGGCATGCCATACAATGGTTCCCTGCTTTTTGTAATGAGCCAGGTAAAATATACCAGTGCAATTAATAAAATGGCTTTTACAATCCAATTGGAACAACGCAGCCAGAAAACAAATTCATCGCCCTGCCATAAGTATTGAATAAGCGAATGATGAAAATTAAAATTTACCCGAAAAGAAAAAAATGCAGGTGCCAGTAAAACAAGCCCTAAAAAGTATTTATTTTTTAAAAAGCCGGTGTTACTGTAAAAAAAATATTGCAGCAGAAAAGCTGTTACAAATGGAATAAAATATAAACAGTAAAACCATACGAAACGGTAAAGCCATGAATAATTGGATACATCATTTATGGCAGTGGAGTGTGTATAATTAAAAAAAAGAATGACCGACAGCATTGCCGATACTATAAAAAAATAAGCAGGTTTAAAAGCGCTGTTGTAATAAGATTGAATGTATTTTAAAATGACAGTAAGGGGGCTGTTCATTTAGGGATAATTTATTTTATACCTGCATTAAGTGTATTCCATAACAAATCTTTTAACTGCGGCAATCCGGAGCCGGTAATGGACGAAATAAAAATATGCGGAATATTTTTAGGTAATTCTTTTTCTATTGCCGATTTTAATTCATCATCCAGCATATCTGATTTACTTATGGCAATTACAAAATCTTTTTGCAGCATATCGGGATTGTATTGCTCCAGTTCACTTTTTAATATTTCAAATTCTGCCGCATGGTCTTTACTATCCGCCGGTATTAAAAACAATAAAATAGAATTACGTTCTATATGTCTTAAAAACCTGTGCCCAAGGCCTTTTCCTTCTGCGGCACCTTCAATGATGCCGGGCAGATCTGCAATGCAAAAACTTTTTCCATCCCGGTAATCTACAATGCCCAATTGCGGCACAAGCGTAGTAAAAGCATAATCTGCAATTTTTGGTTTTGCTGCGGTTATGCGGCTCAGTAAGGTGCTTTTTCCGGCATTGGGAAAACCTACCAAACCCACATCTGCCAAAACTTTAAGCTCTAAAACTTTAAAGCCTTCTATCCCATCTTCGCCGGGTTGTGCATACTCGGGTGCCTGGTTGGTAGATGTTTTAAAATTGCTGTTGCCCAGGCCGCCACGGCCACCTTTCATTAAAATAATTTCCTGCCCATCCAACAGAATTTCTGCTTCCGTTTCCCCTGTTTCATCATTTTTTGCAATGGTGCCAAGCGGCACTTCTATAATAATATCTTTTCCAAATTTGCCTGAAGAATTATTGCCTGCACCGTTGCCGCCGTCTTCTGCCAACACATTTTTAAAATACCGTAAATGCAGCAAGGTCCATAATTGTGTATTGCCCTTTAAAATAATATGTGCGCCCCGGCCCCCATCACCACCATCAGGGCCACCCATTGCGGTAAGCTTGTTGCGCATAAAATGTTTGCTGCCGGCGCCACCATGTCCGCTGCGGCAAAATATTTTTATCTGATCTACAAAATTTGATCTTTCCATTGGCGCAAAGGTGAGAAAAAAATAATCATTTATCTTGTATTGATAAAATTAAGAACATGAAACTTATTTTAATGGTAACTATTGGATTTTTATTAAGCAGCACATCCTGCAACACAGCTAAAACAGATAACGCACAAGCAGCAAAAGATACCATGATGATTAGTAATGCAGTTGATACCCAAACAGTAAAAATTTTAGATTCAGTGCCTTCTCAAACAGCGGCTGTAAAAGAAAAACAGGTAAATAAAACTAACCCTGCAAAAGCAGTACGGGGAAACGCAAAAATTTCGGACTGTATTAAAAGCCTGATTGAAAGTTTTAAGAAAGAAGAAAAGCAAAACCCTGCACGCAGCGTTTACAGCTATAAATATAAAGGCAAAACGGTTTTTTATGTGCCGGCGGTATGCTGCGATAAGTTTAGTGATTTATATGATAACAATTGCAAATTAATAGCGCATCCTGATGGAGGCTTAACCGGGAAGGGCGATGGTAAGGAAAAAGATTTTTCAACGTTAAGAGTAGATGAAAAATTATTATGGCATGATAAAAGAAAGTAAGCGGTGCAAAAGTTGCTGCAAGAAATAGTATTGCGCAATAAATTATTAAGCTATAAAATAAGACAGTTAATCCAGGCAGCAAATTAATAATCAAATATATGCTCTCAACCAGGCATCAGATATTTATGGAGGTGGCATCAAGCGGAAGCTTTTCTAAGGCCGGCAAAATATTATTTATAAGTCAGCCGGCAATCAGTAAACACATTAAGGCGCTGGAAGATTATTACAAACAAACGGTTTTTGAAAGAAAAGGCAACAACATTAAATTAACTGCTGCAGGTAGTTTATTATTTCAGCGTTTGAAAGAAGCTAAAAAAATTCAGAACCGGTTAGAGTTTGAATTAAGTACGCTTACCAATAAATTTAAAGCCAGGGGCGAATTAAAACTGGGCGCAAGTACAACGGTAGCTTTATATATCATTCCCAAAATGCTTTCCCGGTTTCACCAAAAATATCCCGAAGTGAAAATCAGTTTATTAAACCGCAACACCGATACTATTGTACAGGCGCTGCTTGATGAAGATATTGATATTGGCATTGTAGAAGGGAAGAAAAAACTTTCTGCAATAATTTACCAGCCCTTTATAAAAGATGAAGTGGTAGCGGTGTGCAGTGCCAAAAGCCCTATTGCCAAAAAAACAAATTTGAGTATAGAAGAGCTTAAGAGAACACCAATTGTTTTAAGAGAGCAGGGCTCGGGAACCTTAGATGCACTAAAGGATACGCTGGAAAAAAAGGGGATAAAATTGTCTGAATTAAAAGTAGGAATAAGGCTGGCAGGAACAGAAGCACTGAAAAATTTTTTAAGGGAAGATGATTGTCTTGGTTTTTTGCCCAGGGGCTCCGTCATTAAAGAATTAAAAGAGGGAGACCTTATTGCAGTTAAAATTGAAAACTTTAAAATAGAAAGAAATTTCTTTTTTATACAAAGGCGTGGGGCAGATAATAATGAATTGAATAAATCATTTATAAAATTTTGCAAAAATAGTTTATAACATTTAGTTATAGCCCATAATAAAAGAGTATGCAATTTGTTATAGTAGCTCCTGTAGTTTTGCCCAATGTCAACCTTATCAAAATCAATTTCAGCAATCACTTCACTCTCTTGTGCTGAATGCAATAAAGAGTACGCCGCCGATGAAATTCAAACTTTTGCAGGCTGTTGTAATCAGCCGTTGGTAGCTAATTATTTTCTTTCCGAATATATAGAAAAAAATATTATTAATAAATCCGAGCTGACCATGTGGCGGTATGCGGCTTTGCTTCCGGTATCAGACAAAAACAATATTGTTTCTCTTGGCGAGGGAATGACCCCGATTTTGCCCCTGAACAAATTAGCGGCTAAGTATAATGTTGATGATGTGGTAATGAAGGATGAATCCTTTAACCCAACTGGCTCTTTTAAAGCAAGGGGCATAAGCATGGCAGTTTCTAAAGCAAAAGAATTTAATGTAAAACGTTGTATTGTACCCACGGCAGGAAATGCCGGCGGCGCATTAGCTGCCTATTGTGCAAAAGCCTCCATTGAATGCACCGTGATAATGCCGCAGAAAACACCAGACATATTTAAACAGGAATGTATTTTGTATGGCGCTGAATTAATATTGGTTGACGGATTAATTAATGACTGTGCTAAAAAAGCGGAACAGTTAAAATCAGCAAAAGAATATTTTGATGTTTCTACCATGAAGGAGCCTTACCGGCTGGAAGGGAAAAAAACAATGGGTTACGAAATTGCTGAACAATGCGGATGGGAATTGCCTGATGTGATTATTTATCCGGCCGGTGGTGGCACAGGCTTGATTGGTATCTGGAAAGCCTTTAAAGAAATGAAACAGATGGGATGGATTACCGGCGGTTTACCAAGGATGATTGCAGTGCAAGCTGCAAACTGCCCCTCTATAGAAACTGCCATTAAGTATCCTTTAGACTGGAAGGAAAGATTTACGCCTCATGCATCTATTGCAAACGGGCTTGCAGTGCCTTACCCTTTTGCAATGAAAATGATTTTAAAAGTTTTACGTGAATCGGGTGGCCAAACCTGCAGCATAAGTGAAGCCGAAATTATTAAGGCGGTTAAAGAAATTGCTTTGGAAGAAGGGATAATAGTTTCTCCGGAAGGCGCTGCTGCATGGCAGGGAGTTTTAAAACTTATTGCTCAAAAAAAAATACATCCATCCGAAAAAATATTAGTGCTGAATACAGGGAGTGGATATAAATATATAGAGAATATTATGTGATATTTATTTTCTCCTGTAATTTTTAAGATACTGTTTTACACCCTGACAACTTCTCTGATCTATTTTTTAGTTTCATTCCAGGTTTTATAGACTGTAGAAATTGGCGTATAATTTTCAGGAAGTTTTCGCAACGGTTCGCATGGCTTCCAGCTTTTTATCATTTGCTGTGGTAACTGCTGGTACAAAGCTGTGCCTTCTGTTTTCCAGGCCATCATTTCGTCGGTTACCTGTTTTATAATTTTAGATGGGTTGCCCACAACCATACTTCTTGCAGGGATAATACTATCGGCTTTTATAAGCGTTAAGGCACCTACTATACATTCATCGCCAAGCTGTACATTATCCATAATAACAGCGTTCATCCCTATCAGTGAGTTGCGGCCTATTGTAGCCCCATGGATGATTGCGCCATGCCCGATATGTGCACCTTCTTTTAATAAAACCGTTATGCCCGGAAACATGTGGATGGTACAGTTCTCCTGCACATTGCAGCCATCTTCAATAATGATTTGCCCCCAATCGCCACGTATGGCTGCACCGGGGCCAATGTAGCAATCTTTGCCAATAATAACATTGCCGGTAACGCAGGCCTGTGGGTGTACGAAAGATGTTTCGTGAATAACAGGTTTATACCTGTTGAATTCGTAGATCATGGTAGAGTTTTTTAAGCCCCTTCAGGGGTTTGGGGTATCAACTGCTTATTCGTTCTGTAACAGGTGCCTTTAAACACTGCCACTATATGATTATTTTGATTGCTGATTGTGATATGATAAAGCCCGGTATTTTTTCCGTTGTGTAATTCTTTTGCTTCTGCGGTAAGTTCATCAGCAACATGTACGGGCTTTAAAAAATTAATAGAAGTATCCAGTGCCACTGATAATACATTGCGGTTGTTACAGGCAAATGCAAAGCAACTGTCGCCCAAAGAAAATGCAATGCCGCCATGCACAATGCCAAGGCCATTCATCATTTCAGGCCGTACTGTCATTTTTATTTTGCTGTAGCCTTCCCTTATTTCAAT
>JANLQE010000213.1:0-26394 GCA_031367625.1 Bacteroidota bacterium | reverse complement strand
CAGCATATCAGCAGTTAGCGGAGCTACCTCTTATACATGGTCAGTAACGGGAACAGGATGGTCTCTTACAGCAGGTGGGTCAACAATCTCAGCAACTATTACAATTGGTTCGGGAGTTGGAACTGTATCAGTGACTGCTACCAATGCATGTGGAACAAGTGCGGCTTCAACAACAGGAAATATAACTCCTACTACTGCACCGGCAACACCAGGATCAATTACACGACCCACAAATGAATGTGCAGGTTCTACAGGTAATACATACAGCATATCAGCAGTTAGCGGAGCTACCTCTTATACATGGTCAGTAACGGGAACAGGATGGTCTGTTACAGCAGGCGGGTCAACAACATCTGCAACTATAACAATTGGTTCAGGTATTGGAACTGTATCTGTAACTGCTACCAATGCATGCGGAACAAGTGCTGCATCAACAACAGGAAATATAGCTCCTACTACTGCACCGTCAACACCGGGCGCAATTACTGGTTCGTCAATTGTATGTACCGGCACAACGGGAGTTATATATTTTATTTCAGCGGTAAGTGGTGCAACATCCTATACATGGAGTGTTCCCAGCGGTGCTTCAATTACTTTAGGGCAGGGGACAACTTCCATCACTGTTACATTTGCAAGCACCTCAGGTAATGTCAGTGCTACTGCAAATAATATATGCGGATCAAGTGCTCCACAGACTAAAGCAATAACAGTAAATCCCCGACCAACCGGAGTAATCAGCGGAACACAAACTATATGTAATGGCAGCAGTGCAACATTAAGCATAGCCGTAACAGGCACAGGTCCTTGGAGCGGAACATTATCAAGTGGCCAGGCTTTTAGTGGAGCCAGTAGCCCATTATCAGTAAGTGTGAGTCCATCAACTAATACTACTTATACAATTGCTACCTTATCTGATGCAAACTGTTCATCCATTGCTGCTGATCGCTCGGGCAGTGCCACCGTAACGGTTCGGCCAACACCAACAGCAACAGTAACAATTAACGGAACTAATCCAATTTGTTCTGGTTCTTCTTCTTCTATAAAATTTACGGGTCCGGCAGATGGAGTTGTAACGTATAATATTAATGGTGGAAGTAATTTAACGGTTACGTTGAATAATGGTGGTAATCAAACCATATCTACCGGGGCGTTAACGGCCAATACAACTTATAATCTTGTCAGCGTAGCTTATGGAGATGCACCTGGATGCAGTCAACCTGCCAGTGGCAGTGTAATAATAACAGTAAATCAGCCTCCGGCTTTTACTGCATGTCCTTCTAATATATCTGTTAATAACACTTCAGGACTGTGTACGGCTGTAGTGAATTATACAGCAACAGCAACTGGCACACCTGCCCCAACAGTTACTTATTCATTTACCGGAGCTACTACTGCAAGCGGAAGTGGAACTGGCAGCGGTTCAACATTTAATAAAGGTGTTACTACTATTACCATTACTGCCAGTAATGTATGTACTCCTAATGCTACGTGTACATTTACAATAACAGTAAATGATAACCAGCCGCCAACAATTACTTGTCCTTCTAATGCTACTATAAATTGTGGTGCTTCAACGGATCCTTCAAATACGGGAACAGCAACGGGTACGGATAATTGCGGAACACCGATAATATCTCATACAGATGTTGTTGGTGGTACATCCCCCTGTCAGCAAACGATTACCAGAACATGGAGTGCAACTGATGGTTCAGGTCTTATTGCAACATGTAATCAAACAATAACCGTAAGCTCTGCGGCATTGCCAGCAATGACGGCTCCGGCTCCGGTAACGGTTGCCTGTGGCGGAGTTCCTGCAGCAAGCACTATATCTTTCAGCAATGGATTAACAGGTAACTGTGAGATCAGCGGAACTTCCAATCCTTCCACATTTACTGCAACGCCTGGTGCATGCGGTGGCCCTGTTACAGAAACATGGACTGCTACTGATGCCTGCGCAAGAACGGTTGCTGCGGTATCAAGAACAATAACCGTAAGCCCTGCGGCATTGCCAGCAATGACGGCTCCGGCTCCGGTAACGGTTGCCTGTGGCGGAGTTCCTGCAGCAAGTACTATATCTTTCTCTAACGGATTAACAGGTAACTGTTTGATCAGCGGAACTTCCAATCCTTCCACATTTACTGCAACGCCTGTTAGTGGTTGCGGAACAGTAAAAGAAACTTGGGAGTCCGGAAATGATGCATGTGGAAGAGCTATTGCTTCTGTTTCAAGAATAATAACAGTGGTTGATAACACAGCTCCATTAATAACCTGTACATCAAGCAAAGTAGTGAATACAAATAATACCGGATGTACATACAAACAAACCAGTACTATATGGGATGCAACCGCAACGGATAACTGCAGTAGCACAAGTATTAAATACACATTAAGCGGTGCTACAGCATCAGCAGTCAATGCTTTTACGACACTTAATAATGTAGTATTCAATTCCGGTATCACAACAGTAAGTGCTATAGCTACCGATGCCTGTAATAATACATCTATTCCCTGCACATTTACTGTAAGTGTAAGCACTACATTAACAGCAGCATGCACTCATAATACTACAGATAATACACTTTATTTTGGCTATTCAGGAGACCAGACTGAAACGATTAAAGTAACTCCTACGGGAGGCCAGGGGCCTTATACCATTCAGATTAAAATGAGCCGTCCTTTATTGTGCAATCAAATCACTCTTGCGGGTGACGAGATCTGGACACCGGGAGCAGGCGTAACCAGCACAAGCGGAATAGTTACCTGTCCAGCAAGTGGTACACCAGATTCCATGAATCTGAGTTTAGTACCTGTTTCTGCTGCAACGGGCGTAGCAGCGGGTGGCTCTTTTGCAGTTACTGTAACCTTAATGAGGAATGCAGATATTATTGCCACGATCACAGATGCTTATGGTTGCACATATATATGCACTACCAAAATACATGCTGAAGACGTTCGCTGCTTTGCAGGAAATAGTGGAAATGCAAAAGTTACAATCTGCCACAAAACAGGCAGTACAAAAAATCCTTGTGTAACAATATGTGTGGATGAGTCGGCGGTTAACGAACATCTTTCTCATGGCGACTTTTTAGGCCAATGCACGACCAATTGCACAGCACCCGTTATAACTGCTAGAATTAACACCACTGTTGTTGGAGTTGCCGCTGAACCAACTGTATCAGCAGGAAAATTAACAGTCAAAGTAATGCCTAATCCAGCATCTTATTTCTTTACAATGGCCTTTAAAAGTGAAAGTAAGGAGAAGATAAAAATAACTGTTGTTGATGTTATAGGAAGAGTAATAGAAAAAAGACAGGATATTCTGGATAATAGTACTATACAATTAGGCCATAAATATTATGCAGGGGTTTACTTTGCAGAAATAAGGCAGGGTAAAGAAAAAGTTACCGTACGCCTGATAAAAGGCGGAGAATAAATTTGTAAATTCTGCAGAGGCTGTCTTCTAAAGGCAGCCTCTTTTTTGTGTTCTAAAAATCGTCCGCTTCAACAGATGTTATACAAACCTATCGGTTGCTAACAAGGAAAACAACCCTGTATTAATGTTTTAAACTATTGGGTTCTAAGCCGCTGGAGAACAGCATTATTTTCTTTATGAATAAAAATTAAATCGCCGGGCTGGTGATCTTTTATTTCATTCACGGGCTTTAATATATTATTTTCCAGGTCGTATATTTCATAACCGATATTTAAAAGATAGCTCTCTACTTTAGGTTTGTGGTCGCCCCAGGTTTCTACCTGTATCACCGGTTTAAATTTGAGGAGTAAATCATTTATTTCGGGCAACACAAATTCTTCATAGCCTTCAATATCGCATTTTATAAAATCAATTTTTGGAATATTTTGAAATAATTCACTGCCTTTTTTCATCATTGCTGTAAAAACAAATTCATGGTAAGCAGATAAATTTTTATTATCAATAACATGGGCCAGCCCTGTTCTTAAATAGCCAAAATGATCGGGTGTTGCCAGGGTAACCTGCTGCTCCTTTTCGCCGAGTGCATAATTATACACCTCGATGTTTTTATAGTTTTTGGCGGCCCATTTTATAGTATCGGCAAAATCTGTTACAGGCTCCACAGCATATACTTTGCCGGTGCTGCCGGTCCATTTTGCAAACAAAATGGTATAATATCCAAGGTTAGCGCCAATATCTAAAATTGTATCCCCCGGTAGGATAAGTTTTTTATCAAAATAATGATACTTATAGGTGTTATTATTTTTTAAAACATTTAAAGAATACAAAAGATGAAAACTCTTATTCAACAATCTTAAATAATTTTTTACTCCTAATATTTTAAATAAACTTTTTTTTATTACAACCATTTTTGAAATTTTTGTTTTGCCTGATATTTTTTTTCGGGAAAAGCAAAAATCAACAAATATACTTACAAGCTGAAATAATTTTATATCAGCAAAACAATTAAGTAAAATCTGCCTTGAGTTAATTATTTTTTTATGAATATTATTTTAAAAAACAGGAAATCCAACAAAAATTCTTTTTGAATAATTCTTTCTACCCGAAAAATAGGGGAATAAAAAAAGCCGGACTTAGCAGAACGGCTTTTAAAATATTATTAAGAAAAGATTAAATTCTAAAATGAGCAAATGCTTTATTAGCTTCTGCCATACGATGTGTATCTTCTTTCTTTTTGTAAGAAGCACCTTCACCTTTGCTTGCTGCTACTATTTCATTGGCTAATTTATCAGCCATGCTGCGGCCATTTCTGTCACGACTGTATTTTACCATCCATTTAATGCTTAAAGAAACTTTTCTGTCCGGGCGAACCTCGGCAGGTATCTGAAAGGTAGCACCACCAATACGGCGGCTACGAACTTCTACACCTGGCGTAATGTTTGTTAAAGCTTTTTTCCAAACCTCGTATCCATCTTCGCCGGTTACTTTAGCTACTTTATCCAGTGCAGTGTAAAATATATTATAGGCACCACTTTTTTTACCTTCCCACATAAGGTTATTTACAAAACGGGTAACCAGTTTATCATTAAACTTTGGGTCTGGTGCTAAAGGGAGTTTCTTTGCTTGTGCTTTACGCATTGTTCTTTATTTTTTTCTTAGTACTGATGTTAATTGCTAAATACTATGGTTGATTATTTTTTTGCTTTTTTAGTACCGTATTTACTGCGGCTCTGTTTGCGGTCTTTTACACCTGCTGTATCCAAACTTCCACGTACAATATGATAACGTACCCCTGGCAAATCTTTTACTCTTCCGCCACGTATTAAAACGATACTATGTTCCTGTAGATTATGGCCTTCGCCGGGGATGTATGCAATTACTTCAATCTTATTTGTCAAACGAACTTTTGCCACTTTACGCAAAGCTGAGTTTGGTTTTTTAGGAGTAGTAGTGTAAACCCTTGTACATACGCCGCGGCGCTGCGGGCAGGCATCAAGTGCTCTTGATTTGCTCTTTGCCTTGATAATTTCTCTTCCTTTTCTTACTAATTGTTGAATAGTTGGCATTTAATAAACCTTTTTTTTCGGACGGCAAAGGTATGTATTATCATTTAAAAATGAAAAATAAAATGAAAAATGTTTTGTTTTTTAATATTTATTGCAAAACGGACATCGGAGCCAGTTTTTATGTTATTACATGTCGGCTTAGATTTCTCTTATTAAGCATTTATTTTTATTCCCCTGCGGTTATACTTTCAGCATCCAGCCGTGGTAATCTTCTCTTTTTCCGTAGCGGATATCATTTAACCTGTTTTTAATTTCAGGAGCAGTTTGCCAATTGGCTGTATCAAAGTGCATCGTGTAATCTTTATACCTCAGTTCTTTTATTAATGATATGGTTGCTGCTGTGCCTGTACCAAATACTTCGCATAAAAGCCCTGCCTTGTATGCATCTATAACCTCATCAATATTTAAAGGCCTTTCTTCTACAGCAAAGCCCATTTCTTTTAATAGCGTTATTACGCTTTCCCTGGTAACACCTGCAAGGATAGTCCCAGATTCCAGATCAGGAGTAATGGCTGTATTGCCGATAATAAAAAATACATTCATGGTGCCACATTCCTGTACATATTTATGTTCGTATGCATCTGTCCATAATACCTGATCGTAACCTTTCTTTTTAGCTTCGGCGGTGGCAAACATAGCCGCACCATAATTACCGGCGGCTTTTGCATATCCCACGCCACCGGGCACAGCACGAACAAATTCTTCCTCCACATAAATACGCATTGGAGTACTGTAATAAGGGCCTGTGGGACTGAGTATGATCATGAATTTATACTTATCACCTGGCTTTACGCCAATTGTTTCATCACAACTAAACATAAAAGGGCGAATGTATAAAGAATGATCTTCCTGTGCCGGTATCCAGTTGCTATCAAGCTTTATCAGCATCTTCATGCCTTCTATAAATATTTCTTCGGGCACGGCTGGCATCTGCATCCTTTCTGCAGAAATATTAAAGCGTTTAAAATTATCGTGAGGGCGAAAAATAAACGCTTCCCCTGCTGGATTTTTGTATGCTTTAACCCCCTCAAAAATGGCCTGTCCATAATGTATAGCTGCCAGTGAAGGCTCCATTAATAAGGGCTGATAAGGTTTTATTCCGGGGGTTTTCCATTCTCCATCCTCATAATCTGCTTCCAGCATATAATCTGTAAAATATTTACCAAATGGAATATTTTCCAGGTTTATATCCTTTAATTTACTACGCTCTGTTTTGGTAATATTAAAATCGGCTGCTGCTATCATATTCATTAATTTTACTGCAAAGGAACGAAAAATAAAGGCTGCAAAAATTACCCTTCTATGAGTTTAGACAATATTCAAATTACTACTGATTTACTACAGGCATTATACAAAAAATCATTGGTTAACTTAGATGGCCAACAGGTAAAAACAGATTCGCTGAACGAAAATGAATGGGTTTTTTTAGGCAATAATGAAAAGAATATCCTGATTATTGTAAATGAAAAAAATAGTGCTTTTCTTGCCGGTGAAGACCTGAGTTTTTTAATGGGTATCCTGACTGCCTGTAGCCTTTCAATGGCAGATGTGGCTTTGCTGAATTATTTTAAAAATCAGGATATATCTTATACGGGCCTGATGGATAAATTTTCTCCGGACAAAATATTATTCTTTGGTGTAGAGCCGGCGGCTCTGGATTTTCCATTGCAGTTCCCCAACTACCAGTTGCAAAAATATAACCATCAGACTTATTTATCTTCCCCTTCCTTAACAATACTGGCTAAAGATATACCACAAAAAAAACAACTCTGGAGTTGTTTAAAGACCTTATTTCCCATCACGTAATTTTCTGAACCAGCATGATACAGACATTGATTTTTGCTACCAACAATCAAAATAAAGTAAATGAAATAAGATCAGTGCTTGATAATAATTTCGAAATCATTACCCTTAAAGAAGCAGGTATAAATATTGATATTCCGGAGCCACACCATACACTGGAAGGAAATGCCAGGGAAAAATCTACTGTTATAAATAAGCTCACTGCAAAGAATTGTTTTAGTGAAGATACCGGCCTGGAAGTAACAGCATTAAATGGAGAACCGGGTGTAAAAAGTGCCCGGTATGCAGGTGATGATGCCAACTTTAAAAATAATATTGAAAAGCTATTAAATAATTTAAGAGATGTAAAAAACCGCACAGCACAATTCCGTACTGTTATTTCCCTGATTTTAAATAATAAAGAATACCAGTTTGAAGGTATTTGCAAAGGCAGTATTACAACAAAAAAAATTGGTACAAACGGTTTTGGATATGATTCCGTTTTTATACCCAATGGCAGTGCAAAAACATTTGCAGAAATGAACATGGAAGAAAAAAATATTTTCAGCCACCGTAAAAAAGCCACCGCAAAATTTATTAATTTTTTAAAAAAATATCATGGCCAGGATTAAAATAAATATGCAGGGGAAAGCACTTGCAATTATAAAAATACCGGTAAGGGTAAGCGATATTAATTATGGTAATCATTTGGGCAATGATGCACTGGTAAGCATTCTGCATGAAGCACGGGTACAGTGGCTGCAACAATATAATTACACAGAACTCAATATTGAAGGCAGCGGATTAATAATGGCAGACCTTGCCGTAGAATATAAAAGAGAATCTTTTTACGGCGATACACTTGATGTATCAATATTTGCAGATGACCTTACCAAAGTAAGTTTTGATCTGTATTTTTCCATCTGCAACCAGCATAATATTTTAATTGCTAAAGCAAAAACAGGGATGCTGTGTTATGATTATGAAAATAAAAAAGTAGGCCGAATACCTGAAAAATTTAAGCAACTTTTATTGCACTAACCTATTTACAGCAGTGTACAACTTCACCCATTCCATATTCTCCAGTTTTCTTCAGCCTGCAGTATCAGCATTTCGTAACCATTTTTTACCGTGGCCCCTTTCAGTTTTCCCTGCTGCAAAAATTTTGTTTCCGCAGGTTTATAAATTAAATCGTACAGGTAATGAAGTGGCGTAATAAATTCATAAGGTATGGCTGGCATAGCATTTTCATCTGGCGCCATACCAACAGGAGAACTGTTGATGATAACCGTATATTGCTGCAGTAATAATTTATTTACATCATCATAAGAAATGGTATGTTTTCCTTCCGGTTTTCTGGATACCAACACGAATGGCATCTGCAGTTTATTCAATACATATTGCACTGCTTTGGATGCTCCGCCCGTACCTAACACAAGCGCTTGGGTATGATGTGATTTTAATAAAGCAGAGAATGATTTTTCAAAGCCAATAATATCTGTATTATAACCTATCATTTCATTTGGCAATATTTTAATACAATTTACTGCACCGGCTTTCATGGCCTCTTTATCAATACTTTGTAAAAAAGGCATTACGGCCTGCTTGTGAGGAATGGTTACTGCAAGCCCTTTTAAATTGGGCTGCTCCAAAATTAATTTTGGAAAATCAACAATATTCTGTAGTGGAAACAGTTCAAAAAAACAATCCCTTTGACCTTCCTTTTTAAATTTATCAGTAAAATATTTTTTTGAAAAAGAATGGCCAAGGGGATATCCTATTAATCCGTATAAATTCATTTACACCTTATTTATCTAAATACAAATCAAATGTATCGCCTCTTAAACCAATACGCATGGCTTCTAAAGCCAGTGCTTCATGAGGCGCAATATTTCCGAGGTTTACATTGCAGCCAATCAACTCCAGAAAATATAACTGTTGTGCTTTTTGTGGCGCTTCCCAAAGAATCTGTTCTTCGGGTATCTGGGTTAAAATTTCCTGTACTAAACCTTCCCTTACTTCTCCCGTACCCCTGTAAATACCAACGTTGCCTGCTTCTCTTGCTTCTGCAATTACATACGCAGAGCCTGCACTTAATTCTGCCTTCATTAATTCTATCCATTTATATGGCGGGATGATATGTGCTGCATCTTTGCTGCCTACTTCACTTAACACCACACCATGTTTACATAATTTTTCAATGTATCCACATTTTTCTGCATGGGGAATTGTTATAGAGCCATCACTCACTTCCATATAACTTACGCCATATTCTTTGCAGATATTTATGTAATCGTCAAACTGATTTCTAATTAAAAAGGCTTCAAATAAAGTGCCGCCAAAATAAACAGGCATATTATGTGAGCGATACACTTCCAGCTTTTCCTTAAGCTTAGGCGTTACAAATGCAGTTCCGAATCCAAGTTTTACGATATCTACGTGTGGGCTTGCCACATCCATAAAATTTTCAGCTTCCTGTATGCTCAGGCCTTTATCCATTATCATTGTTAGGCCATGGGTACGGGGTTGTGCAGTACGTTCAGGGATTTGTGAAAGATTAAAATTCATATTGATTCTTCTTTTTAGAGCGCAAAGATAAGTTTTGAATTTTAAATAAAGCCGACAGTTGTAGAGGACGGTTGCCCTATATTATAAGACAGTAATAAATTTTCTTGAGCTTAACCGTTATAAGGATTTTCTTTTCTTATATCTGGCAATCAACTCAACTACCTGTTGATGCTGTAGTATTGATGGGTTTAATTCTATAAATTTTTTAATAAGTTTGGGATTTACTGCCATGCCATTTTCGAGATACAACAGTGCTTCCTTAAATTTTCCATCGGCATAAAGAAACATGCTTTTATAAAAAAGAAATATTGGTTTTCCGTCTGTTTGTTCCAGTGCAAATTGTGCATACTCCATTCCATCATCATACATAGCTGCATTGTACAGGCATTTGAGCAACTCTATCCAGCCATTAATATTCTTGGGCCGCACCCTTACTACATTTCCAAAATAAGTGATGGCTTCATCTACATTGTTTAACTGCATATAACACTGTCCCAATGCAAGATTATATTCTGGCTGCATACGGTGAATACGGGTGGCGGTCTGCAGGTTTTTTATTGCACTCTGCCATGCGCCCTCATTCATATAAGTACAGGCTATCTTGTAATACATGTGGCTATCTTCTGCATTCAAATGGCTGGCTTTTTTATAATTAAATCTTGCCTGGGAATAATTGGCAAGTTTATCGAAGCAATGCCCGATGGCTTCATAAATTACATATTCGGGCCTGCTAAGCTCCAGCACTTTTTCTAAAGACTCAATAGCCTCTTTATACCTGCGTAAACGTAAATAAGCGTCCCCAAGGTTGCGGTATGCATAATCAAATTTTTCGTCTATAGCTACTGCATACAAATAAGCTTCTATGGCTTTTTCATGCAATTTAATGCCCTGGTATGCTGCACCCAAATTAAACCAGGCCAATTCGTTGAAAGGGTGATCATCTAATATTTGCTGATGTAATTTAATACCCTCTTCATTGCGGCCGGTAAAATCTGTCCAGAAACATATTTTGTATAAAGCCTCTTCATTGGTAGGATCCATCTTTAAAATTACCACGAGGCAGTCAAATATTTTTTCGAAATTTTCGTAATCGTCATAAACATCGGCCAATTCAAAAAGAAGGTCGATCTTTTCTTCACCTTCAAAACTTTCTAAAGCTGTTTCCAGCACCTCTGCAGCTTTTTCCTGTAAATCAAGTGCCAGATATACATCAGTTTTAAGAATGTAAAGAGTAGTATCCGATGTATCCAGTAATTCTACCTGTTCAAGTGTATAAAGAGCTTCTTTATATTTGCGTAATACAATAAGTAAATTGGCTTTAAGCAATAGTAAAGAGGAGGAATAAGGGTATTGTTCTATAGCATACTGTGCAGCTTCGAGGGCCTGGGGTATTTGCTCTTTTTCATCAAAATAATCTATAACTCTTTCAAATCCATCTTCCTCTATAAAAGAATTAGGCTTACCAGATTTAAGGTTTTGATACTGTATCAATAAAGCTTTCAATTCCTCTCTGTCCTGGCGATAAGGGTATTTGCTCATGTATTAATAAGTAGGTTATTGTAATTTAAAACTTTATTCTTAATAAAACCGTTTATTAAATACTAAAAATTATAAACACACGTTGACAAAGAAATATTTAATTGTTAATAAAGGAAAATTGTTTTGTTAAAATAAGTAATATATTTGTATATGTTAAATAACACCTACCATGCGTAAAGTAACCAAAATAATACTGCTTTTTAGTATTTTGAATGGTATTATGCTTTCTACCTTTGCGGATAGAGGTGTGGGTAGAAAGGTTAAAAATAAAATCTCCCTTAATATTAAAACTACAGGTTCTTTTTCAAACAATCTTGCTTTTAATTTAAAAACCGGACTTATTTATAAAGGTTCTTTAGTAAGCACCGGGTCAGGTACAAATTCATCTTTTCTTTATAATACTTATCTAACTTATCAAAAAGGAAACACCATTTATATTGTTCCTTTTAAACAAAAGATTTTAGTTCCTGAAATTCATAAGGGATATACAGGTATGAAACTTATTATAAGGCATAATTAAAACCTTCATCACTCTTTTTACTCTCCCTTTTTTAATTGCTGATTTTCTTCGTAAGTCATTATTCTAAACCCTGTTTTTGGGGCATCAAATTTTGCAGAAGCAACCGGCTCGTAACTGATACTATTTAAAGTATATTTAAAAATAAGATTGCCTGATTTTAATTCGTACTGTACAGGAAGGCCGGGCAATTGCTCAAAAGAATTATTATATTTTTTATTGATAACAATAATATCCGGAGCAAAATAAACTGTAAAATTTCTGCCATCGGGTGTAGTGCCTATTGCCTTTTTGCATTTGTAGCCGGCAACATTTTCCGTCGCATCAGAAAAAGTAAAATTCATATTATTATTCCATTGATTTTTTTGTACCCAGTTTTCTTTATTTACTGTTATCATCAACTTTTGACCGCTGTATTCTTTCAATATAAACCCTTTGCCAACTTTGTTATCGTAAACATTTGTTTCTGTACCCAGTGCGCTTTTCATTTCTGATCTGCTTTGAAATGGTTTAATGTATAAATTTAATGCGGCGCCATTTAAACTATTTGATACCGGGGCTTCTGCTTTAGAAGATTGTATTGATATAGTATAACTTATAGTTCCTTCAGAAAATTGTTTCTGCCCAAACGTATTATTTACACATCCAAAAAAACAAATAACCGGTATTATTTTATAAAAAAATTTCATTATTAAAGTTTTAATATTAAAGATAATGTAATCTCATGCCAATTGTATCTGCATTGGCGGTAACTTAAAAACTGCACTTTGTGAAGAGTGCAGTTTTTAATTTTTTAACTTAACTTTTATTTTTTGGGATTTTTATTTTTTAATTCCTGCATTTTCTTTTGTGTATCCTGCATGGCTTCCATACGCTCTGCAAGCTTTGATTTTTTCACGGGTTTTTTTCTGTTTTCGCTGATCTGCGCCAATATTTTTTCATGATTGATAATATATTTTTGAATAACAATCTGCAGAATAAGCGTAATAGTATTAGACACTGTATAATACCAGGTAAGTGCGGCAGGCAATTTATTAAACACGCCTAAAAGTAATACCGGAAAAATATAAGGCATGTATTTCATCAATGGATTACTATTATCCTGCATATTACTCATGCTGTAAACAGAAATTAATAAACTTGTAATTACTGCCGTTAAGGTAAAAAGGCTTACGTGATCTCCATAAAAAGGAATTTCAAATGGCAGCTTTGCAATAGTATCGTAAGAAGCCAGATCTTTTGCCCATAAAAAATTCTTTCCCCGTAAGTCAATATTAGATTGAAAGAAATAATATAAAGACATAAAGATGGGAATCTGCAGCACTGCTGGTAAACATCCTCCCAGCGGGCTTACCCCTGCTGTACGCCATAATTTCATTTGCTCCATACTGAATGCCTGCTGATCCATCTGCTTTGTTTTTGGATCTGTAAATTTTAATTTCAAAGCATCTACTTCGGGCTTAAGCACTTTCATTTTAGCACCGCTTAAATAACTTTTGTATAAAATAGGTGAAGTAATCAGCCTGATTAAAAGGGTGAGTAATAAAATAACAATACCCATACTGGCTATATGCTGCTGCAAAAATTCAAACACAGGTAATAAAAAATAACGGTTGATATATTTTACAAATGCAAAGACACCGCTGCCATAAGGCACCATATCTTCCATTTTATTATTGTACTTTTTTAAAATATTATAATCACTTGGGCCATAATAAAGCTGAAGTGCTGCTGAGGCATCTTTGCCCGGCTGCAAACTTATTTTGGTATTTGTAGTAGCCCTTGCTATATAAGTATTGGTATCGGTGGGTATCTTCCATTCTGTAGAAGCAGAAACAAATTTGTCTTTTGCAACCAATGCCGAAATAAAAAACTGTTGCTTTAGCCCAATCCAGTCAACAGGTTTGCTAAAAGTTTTGCTATCGCCTTTTCCTATATATTCAAAATCGTAATTATTATCTTTTACATAAGAGATATGCGTTTGGGTAAGTTCGTATTTATGATCTTTTTCTATTTGTTCTGCTTCTGTTTGCCAGGAAAGATTAATGGCATTCTGGCTAAAAAGATTATCTGCACCTTTTGCAATAATATTAAAATCAATCATATAATCATTGGGTCTTATAATGTATTGATGCGTTATTTGCTTACCGGTAGAATCGCCGGTGGTAAAGGATAAGGTCTGGCTTTTATCAGCATTTACCACTATCGGTAATGCAGTAAAAATAATATCTGAGGTTTGCGCAGTTTGATTTACTCCGGCATTTACAGGATAAGAAATTTTATTAAAATCGCCGGATTGAAGAACTACATCTGTGCTGTCGAACCTTTTATACTTTTTTAGTATTACTTTTTTTGGCTGTGCACCTTTGGTATCAAAAGTAATTTTCATTACCTCGTTTTCTACTGTTATAAGTTGTGCTGTAGCAGCAGGGGATTGAAAGCTATTTTGCTGACCGGCTCTTTTTAAAGTATCCGTTTTTAAAGAATCTAACCTGGCCAATGCCGTATCCAGCTTTGGTTTTAATGCCGCAATTGAATCTGCTATACGTTTTTGTTCTCCTTCGTAAGCAAGTCTGCTTTTACTGTTTATCACAAACATTCCAATCAGTAAAGCACCAATCAGCACAAATCCAATCACTGTGTTTCTATCCATTCCCATGATATGTAATATTTTAAGTGGGCAAAGGTAATTAAGTTTCTCTTTGCCGGTAATGTTATATAAAAAGGAATGCCCTTTTTCAAGGGCATTTGTATTATCCGGTTACTGATATTATTTTTTTGCAGGCGCAGCGGCAGCAGGCGCAGCAGCAGGTGCTGCTTTACCGGCAACGGCGGCTTTAGGCACTGAAGCTTCTTCCTGTTTCAACTGACGGGTCATGGTTACTGATGCAATGGGAATACGTGGAGAGTTTAATACTTCCATATTCTCTGCCTTTATATTTTCAACTCTTATATTTTCGTTCAGCTCAAGACCATTGATATCTACTTCAATAAATTCTTTAAGGTATTTAGGCAGGGTTTTAACCTTAACGGTTTTCATTTTGGTTACTAACTTACCACCTGCCTTTACCCCTGCTGGTGTTCCTACATATTTCAATGGTAGAGAAGCAATCACTTTTTTATCCTCTACCAGTTCCAAAAAATCAACGTGTATAAGTGAATCACTTACTTTGTTAAACTGCAGATCTTTTAAAATGCAACGGTAAGCATTACCGTCCACTTTAACTTCTGCCAGCATAAATTCGGAAGTATAAACAATAGGTTTAAACGCAGATGCAGGTGCAGAAAAATTAATTTCGGTTTTACCACCGTAAATTACACCTGGCACCAGTTGCTGAGAGCGAAGTTGGCGGGTGGCTTTTTTTCCGCTTTCGGTCCTCAGTTGTCCTTCGATTGTAATCGTTTTCATTATTTAATATTTTTTTATGAGGCGCAAAGGTAGGGGAAAAAGAGGAAGGAGTTGGCTCTCTGAAGAGTTATTTTAGGATATGATAAAAGATATTAATGACCATCAAAACTCTAAACCACGTTTTACAAAATAGGCTGTTACAACAGAAAAAAATCTGCATCCATTTGAGAACTTGCAATACAATTTGACTATTTCTTCCTCAATCTTCCTCTTATAAACAGGCTGTTTATACTTTTATTTTCATAAGCGTTCCGTATAGCCACTGCAAATAGTTCGTCTGTACTAAGTACTTTAATTTTATCGCAGCCTTGTTTAATGGGAATAGTATCGCACACTACCAACTCTTCCAACGCACTGTTTTGTATATTTTCGTAAGCATTGCCGCTTAATACAGGATGAGTACATAAAGCCCTTACGCTTCTGGCCCCTTTTTCTTTCATAAGCCCGGCACTTTTAGCCAGAGTTCCTCCGGTATCGCATATATCATCTATGAGTACAATATCCCTGTCGGTTACATCTCCAATTACCACCATGCTTGCTATTTCATTAGCTCTTTTCCGATGCTTATCGCAAATAACCATTTCACATTCAAAATAGCTGGCAATTTCTCTTATACGGTTAGCGCTTCCTACATCAGGGGCGGCAAAAGTAAGATTAGCAAGTTGCAGGTTTTCAATGTAAGGGATAAATATTGCAGATGAATCCAGATGATCTACCGGTATATCGAAATAGCCCTGTATCTGTGGTGCATGAAGATCCATGGTTACTACCCTATCGGCTCCGGCTGCCACCAGCATATTAGCTACCAGTTTGGATCCTATCGCAACTCTTGGCCTGTCTTTTCTATCCTGGCGTGCAAAACCGTAATAAGGCATTACAGCAATTACTTTGTAAGCAGATGCTCTTTTTGCAGCATCAATCATCAGTAATAATTCCATTAAATTATCTGCAGGGGCAAAAGTACTTTGTATTAAAAAAACAAATCTTCCCCTGATACTTTCCTGAAATTCTACCCCTATTTCGCCATCGCTAAATCGTTGTATATTTACTTTACCCAACGGCTCTCCGAATTTTTTGGCTATTTTTTCTGCCAGGTATTGAGACCCCGTACCGGAAAATATTTTTGCATTGGATTCCATGTAAATTATTTTGGGATGCTGAAAGAAGTGCGAAAATACAGTTTAGTTTAGAAAATAATTTTTGATTTTATGGAAAATATCAATAAGCCCTCTACATCTATCAAAACATGGGCTGCCGATGACAGGCCCAGGGAGAAAATGCTCGCCAAAGGGTCTGCTGCTTTAAGTAATTCAGAATTACTGGCCATCCTCATTAATAACGGAAACAAAGAAAAATCTGCTGTGGATATTGCCAAAGATATTTTAAAACTTGGCCATGATAACCTGAATGAACTAGGAAAACTATCCCTAAAAGAATTACAAAAAATAAAAGGTATTGGTGTAGCCAAAGCCATTACCATAGCGGCTGCACTGGAGATTGGAAAAAGAAGGCATACTACCGATATTCTGACTAAAAAAACAGTAACTACGAGTAAAGAAATTGCAGATTATTTAAAACATATTTTAAAAGATTACAGTCATGAAGTATTTGCGGTGGTATTTTTAAACAGAGCTAATAAAATAAAAAGTTTTCAGATTATAAGCAATGGTGGCCTTACCGGTACTGTTGCAGACCCACGGGTAATATTAAAAAAAGCTATTGAAGAAGAAGCCACTTCTATTGTACTAAGCCACAACCATCCTTCCGGAAATTTAAGACCAAGCCATGCCGATGAAGAGCTTACTTATAAAATAAAACAAGGGGCGGCCTTGTTAGAAATAAAAGTAATAGACCATATCATAGTAAGTGAAGAGGGCTACTTTAGTTTTGCAGATGAAGGTATGTTGTAGGAGGGATGAATTATTAAGCGGCTATCAGCAATCATCCATCAACTAATTAAGCCTGGGCCGCCGGGCCACCAAAGTTAAAGGGCAGTTCTACTGTTTCTATATCCTGGATGGTACCATTGGCATTTTCAAATTTTTGAACATTATCTATCATAGCTTTCATCAAACGCTTTGCGTGAAAGGGTGTCATAATGATTCTGCTTTTTACTTTGCTTTTTGGAGTGCCGGGCATTACGTTTACAAAATCAATTACAAACTCAGCATGGCTATGGGTTATAATGGCGAGGTTGGCATAAGCACCTTCCGAAATTTCTTCTGAAATTTCTATATTAATCTGATTGGGGGGCTGTTGATCTTGCATGATAATTTTTTAAAGCAATTTAAATAAAAAATGGCATTTTTTAAAATCCTTCTAACTTAGGAAGAATACTCTTCCATGATGACTAAGAGCTAAGAAAAATCAGCTTCATGCCGGAGCAGCTAACCAAATTTATAAAGTAAAAACATAGCAGCAACTACAAATAAAAGGAGCAAGATTTTCATCTCACTCCTATTATAAACTGAATTATATTTTAATTATTCTTCTTCATCAAAGCTCATCGCTTCTTTGGTTGTCATCAGCAATTCGTATTCTTCCTTGCTTCCTACAATCATATTTTCAAACTCACGTAACCCTGTACCAGCCGGTATGGGGTGGCCGGTGATAACGTTCTCTTTCAAGCCCATCATCAGATCGGTTTTGCCGTTTATAGCAGCACTGCTTAATACTTTTGTAGTTTCCTGGAAGGATGCCGCAGATATCCAGCTCTGTGTACCCAAAGATGCTTTAGTAATACCCAGCAACAATGGTGATGAGGTTGCAGGACTTGCATCACGAAACTCAACTAATTTTTTATCAGCCCTGCGAAGAATAGAATTTTCTTCTCTTACTTCACGAAGGGTAATGATCTGACCCATTTTTAATTTGCCGCTGTCACCATGTTCGGTAACAACTTTTTTATCAAAAATATAATCATTTTCCATATTAAATTCCAGCCTGTCTTCTGTATCCCCTTCAAGAAATTTAGTATCGCCGGCATCTTCAATGGTTACTTTACGCATCATCTGGCGTACGATAACTTCCACGTGTTTGTCATTGATCTTTACACCCTGTAAACGGTAAACTTCCTGTATTTCATTTACCACATATTCCTGTACTGCAAACGGGCCTTTTATAGAAAGAATATCTGCAGGGGCTGTCTGTCCATCACTTAATGCAGCGCCGGCTTTTACAAAGTCACCATCCTGCACCAAAATCTGGCGGCTCAACGGAACAAGGTATTTACGAACTACACCATCTTTCGCTTCTACAATTATTTCCCTGTTACCACGCTTGATAGCGCCAAATGCAACCACACCATCTATCTCACAAACCACTGCAGGGTTGCTTGGGTTACGGGCTTCAAACAATTCTGTTACTCTTGGAAGACCACCGGTAATATCTTTAAGTTTACTTAAAACTCTTGGAATTTTTACCAACACCTGGCCACTTCTTACTTCATCCCCTTCTTCTATCACGATGTGTGAACCTACCGGTAAGTTGTACGCTTTCTTCTCTTTACCTTCTACAAGGATAGAGGGAAGTTTGGTTTTATCTTTTGTCTCGATAACCACTTTTTCACGGTGACCGGTTTGCTCATCTGCTTCATCACGGTAGGTAATACCTTCCAGCACAGCATCAAATTTAATAGTACCGTTTACTTCAGCAACAATTACGTTGTTGAACGGATCCCATGTACAGATGACATCGCCTTTAGTAATTTTCTGACCATCTTTAACCTTCAGCACAGAACCGTAAGGTATATGCATGCTGTTTAACAAACGATCAGATTTTACATCTATATTCCGCATCTCACCAGTACGGCCAATTACTACCTGTATTTTTTTACCATCACTGCTTTCTGTATTTACAGTACGTAAACCATCAAACTGTAAAGTACCATCTGCTTTAGCATATAAGGAAGATTCTACTGAAGTAGAACCTGCTACACCACCCACATGGAAAGTACGTAAAGTAAGCTGCGTACCCGGCTCACCAATTGACTGAGCCGCTATAATACCTACTGCATCGCCACGCTGTGCCAGGTAACCGGAAGCAAGATTTTTACCATAACATCTTACGCATACACCACGCTTGCTTTCGCAGGTAAGTACAGAACGTATTTCAACTGTATCTATTCCTATCTCTTCAATTCTCTTTGCATCTTCTGCACTGATCTCTTCACCTGCTTTTATAATCAATTCATCAGTTACAGGGTGAAATACATCATGCAATGAAGTACGTCCTTCTATCCTGTCGCTTAATGTTTCAATAATATCTTCATTATCTTTTAATGCCTGTGCTGCAATACCACGAAGGGTTCCGCAATCTTCTTCATTAATAACAACATCCTGTGCAACATCCACCAGCCTGCGGGTTAGGTAACCCGCATCCGCTGTTTTAAGGGCTGTATCGGCCAAACCTTTACGGGCACCATGCGTAGAAATAAAGTATTCCAACACACTGAGGCCATCTTTAAAGTTTGCGAGAATAGGGTTTTCAATAATCTCAGAACCTGATGAACCAGATTTACGTGGTTTAGCCATCAATCCCCTCATACCGCCAAGCTGTTTGATCTGCTGCTTACTACCACGGGCACCACTGTCAAGCATCATGTAAACAGAGTTGAAACCCTGTTTGTCAATTGCAAGATCACGGATCAATGTTTCTGTAACTTTTGTATCTACCCTGCTCCAGATATCAATGATCTGGTTATAGCGCTCATTATTTGTAATTAAACCATTGTTGTAACTATCCCAAACCTCTGCAACTTCTTCCTGTGCATTAGCAACCAGCTCATCTTTAATTGCCGGGATAATAAGGTCATTAATATTGAATGATAAACCACCACGGAATGCCATGCGGTATCCTAATGTTTTTATATCATCCAAAAATTTAGCAGTGATAGGAACGCTTGTCCATTTAATAATGTCACCGATAATTTCACGCAAATTCTTTTTCGTTAATAAAGCGTTGATGAAACCAACTTCTTTTGGAACATGCTGATTAAATATTACACGCCCAACAGTTGTTTCAATTAATTTAAAAGTAAGCGTGCCATCGTTGTTGCGGAAATTTGCTTTTACCCTGATGTTTGCATGAAGATCAATTTGCTTTTCATTGTAAGCGATAATAACTTCTTCAGCAGAATAAAATGCTTTGCCTTCCCCTTTAACGATATCATCGCCAACGGTTTTTTTACCCTTGGTGATATAATACAACCCGAGCACCATGTCCTGTGAAGGCAGGGTGATTGGCGTACCATTTTGAGGGTTCAAAATGTTGTGAGATGAAAGCATTAATAACTGCGCTTCCAAAATAGCCGCATTGCTTAACGGTACGTGAACTGCCATCTGATCACCATCAAAATCCGCATTAAATGCCGTGGTAACCAATGGGTGTAATTGTATCGCTTTACCTTCAATCAATTTTGGCTGAAAAGCCTGTATTGACAAACGGTGAAGCGTTGGGGCCCTGTTCAACATAACAGGGTGGCCTTTTAAAATATTTTCAAGAATATCCCAGATGATCGCTTCTTTTTTATCAACTAATTTTCTTGCACTCTTCACTGTTTTTACAATACCTCTTTCAATAAGTTTGCGGATGATGAACGGCTTAAACAATTCTGCCGCCATATCTTTAGGTAAACCACATTCGTGCATTTTTAATTCTGGTCCTACTACAATTACAGAACGACCTGAATAATCTACCCGCTTACCCAAAAGGTTCTGACGGAAACGCCCTTGCTTACCTTTCAATACATCACTCAATGATTTTAAAGCACGGCCACCTTCTGCTTTTACAGCATTTGATTTACGGCTGTTATCAAACAATGAATCTATCGCTTCCTGCAACATCCTTTTTTCATTACGCAGGATAACTTCCGGTGCTTTAATTTCTAATAATCTTTTCAACCTGTTATTACGGATAATAACCCGGCGATACAAATCATTCAGATCTGATGATGCAAAACGGCCGCCATCTAATGGAACAAGCGGACGAAGTTCCGGTGGTATAACCGGGATATATTGCATTACCATCCACTCCGGGCGGTTGTTGATTCTTGTATTGGCATCACGGAAACTCTCTACTACGGACAAACGCTTTAAGGCATCTGCCTTACGTTGTTGCGAAGTTTCATTTGCGGCAGAATTTCTAAGATCAAAACTAAGTTGGTCCAGGTCTAATCTTTGCAACATGGCATGAACCGCTTCGGCTCCCATTTTAGCCACAAATTTTTCCGGGTCTTCATCAGAAAGCATTTGATTTTCTTTAGGAAGTGTATCCAGTATATCCAGGTATTCTTCTTCGGTTAACAAATCGCCGTAGTTCTGTCCTTTATCTGCACGGATACCTGAATTTATTACCACAAAACGCTCGTAGTAAACAATGGTTTCTAATTTTTTAGAACTCATTCCCAACAGGTAACCAATTTTATTTGGTAACGATTTAAAGTACCAGATATGAACAACAGGTACTACCAGTTTAATGTGGCCCATTCTTTCCCTGCGTACTTTTTTTTCTGTAACTTCTACACCGCAGCGGTCGCAAACGATACCCTTATAACGGATACGCTTATACTTTCCGCAGGCACATTCATAATCTTTTACGGGCCCAAAAATACGTTCGCAAAACAAACCGTCTCTTTCTGGTTTGTAAGTACGATAGTTAATGGTTTCCGGCTTTAAAACTTCACCATAGCTTCTTTCCAGAATGCTGTCAGGCGAGGCCAAACCAATGGTGATTTGAGAAAACGTAGGTCTTGGACGATTTTCTTTTTTGAATGCCATATTTTAGGTAATAATTAATAATTAATAATGGATAATTCTTTCAGATCACCCCTTCATTTAGATTCTCGCAACACCCTCCTCCACTTTTGGAGAAGGGAAGGGCTTGAGGTTTTTATTCAAATTTAAGATCTAATCCCAAACCTCTAAGTTCATGCACCAATACGTTGAATGATTCAGGGATACCTGCTCTTGGTATGTTGTCACCTTTTACGATGGCTTCATAAGTTTTAGCCCTTCCGATGATATCATCCGATTTAAGAGTAAGCAATTCCTGAAGGATGTTAGATGCACCATAAGCTTCCAGTGCCCAAACTTCCATCTCACCAAAGCGCTGACCTCCAAACTGGGCTTTACCACCCAATGGTTGTTGTGTAATTAAACTGTATGGCCCTATTGAACGGGCATGCATTTTATCATCCACCATGTGGTGAAGTTTGATAATATAAATGATACCAACAGTTGCTTTCTGATCAAAGCGGTCACCTGTTTCGCCATCATATAAATAAGTATGGCCAAATTTAGGTAGGCCTGCTTTTTCAATATTCTCAGCAATTTCATCTACAGAAGCACCATCAAAAATCGGCGTGGCAAAACGAACTCCTAACTTTTCTCCTGCCCAGCCCAATGCTGTTTCATATATCTGCCCAAGGTTCATACGGCTTGGTACACCCAACGGATTTAATACAATATCAACAGGCGTTCCATCTTCAAGGAAAGGCATATCTTCCTGGCGAACTATTTTTGCAACAATTCCTTTATTACCATGGCGGCCCGCCATCTTATCCCCCACTTTCAGTTTACGCTTAACAGCCATATAAACTTTAGCGAGTTTTAGTACACCTGCAGGCAATTCATCTCCAATGGAGATATTGAATTTTTCTCGTTTATAGCGGCCTAATTCTTCATTAAATTTAATGCTGTAATTATGCAGCAATGTATTAATCTGGTCGTCAATTTTTGTATCACCGCTCCAGCCAAGTGGATTAACATTTACAAAATCAATATTGGCTAAATTTTTAGGATTAAACTTTGCGCCTTTTCCAATCAAAACTTCACCAAAATTATTATTTACGCCCTGACTGGTTCTATCTTTTAATAAAGTCTGCAGTTTGCTTTGCAATAACTCCATTAAATCTTCTTCGTTTTTTTCGTGTGTTTTTTCTATCTTATCTAACTGAGCTTTCTCTCTTACTTTGGCATTCTTATCTTTCTTAGCTCTCTGAAATAATTTTTTATCAATTACCACACCTTCTGTTCCGCTTGGTGCTTTTAAAGAAGCATCTTTTGCATCACCTGCTTTATCACCAAAAATGGCACGCAGCAGTTTTTCTTCGGGTGTAGGATCGCTTTCGCCTTTTGGCGTTATTTTACCGATAATAATATCGCCTTCTTTAATTTGTGCACCAATACGGATGATACCATTCTGATCAAGATCTTTAGTAGCTTCTTCACTTACGTTCGGTATATCCGGAGTTAATTCTTCTTCGCCTAATTTAGTATCACGTACTTCTGTTTCAAACTCACTGATATGGATAGACGTAAACCAGTCATCCTTCACCACCTTTTCAGAAATTACAATAGCATCCTCAAAGTTGTATCCCTTCCATGGCATGAAGGCCACTTTAAGGTTACGCCCCAAAGCAATTTCACCACCACGGGTTGCATACCCTTCGGTTAAGAAATCACCAGAAGAAACTTTTTGCCCTTTAATTACAGCCGGGCGGAGATTTATGGTTGTCTCCTGGTTGGTACGAACGAATTTTGTTATTTTATAAATAGTAAGATCATCTTCAAAGCTTACTAATTTTTCAGTTTCACCACGTTTGTAGCGAACATGTATCTCTGTGGCATCAACATATTCTACCACACCGTCGCCATCAGCATGTATCTGAATACGTGCATCACGGGCAGCTTTACCTTCCAAACCTGTACCAACAATCGGCACTTCCGGACGTAATAACGGCACCGCCTGGCGTTGCATGTTAGAACCCATTAACGCCCGGTTAGCATCATCATGCTCCAGAAACGGAATCAATGAAGCACTCAACCCAACAATCTGGTTTGGTGCCACATCCATATATTGCACTTCATTTTTATCAAGGATTGGGAAATCACCTGTCTGACGGGATTTAATTCTGTCTTCTACGAAATTGCCTTTCTCGTCAATATCTATGTTTGCCTGCGCAATTTTTGCGGTATCTTCTTCTTCTGCACTCAGGAAAGTGATCTTCTTCATATCCACTTTACCATCGGTTACTTTGCGGTAAGGTGTTTCAATAAAGCCCATGTCATTTATCTTGGCATGTACACAAAGTGTAGATATCAAACCAATGTTTGGACCTTCCGGAGTTTCAATTGTACACAAACGGCCGTAGTGAGAATAGTGAACGTCACGTACCTCAAAACCTGCTCTCTCCCTGCTTAAACCGCCGGGCCCAAGTGCGGAGATACGACGCTTATGCGTTATCTCACTTAAAGGGTTAGTCTGATCCAGGAACTGGCTCAACTGAGATGTACCAAAAAATGAATTGATTACAGAAGATAATGTTCTTGCATTGATTAAATCTACCGGAGTAAATACTTCGTTATCTCTTACGTTCATTCTTTCACGAATGGTACGGGCCATACGTGCAAGACCTACACCGAACTGAGCGTAAAGTTGCTCACCAACTGTACGTACACGACGGTTGCTGAGGTGATCAATATCATCTACTTCACTTTTACCATTGGTAAGTTGAACCAGGGTTTTTATGATGGCGATAATATCATCTTTGGTCAATACTTTTTTAGTAATAGGAAAATCAAGACCCAGACGGCGGTTAATTTTATAACGGCCTACTTCCCCCAAATCATAACGCTTATCGCTGAAGAATAATTTATCAATAATACCACGGGCAGTTTCATCATCCGGTGCATCGGCACCACGCAGTTGCTTGTAGATAAGCTGAACCGCTTCCAACTCACTATTAGAAGTATCTTTATTTAAAGTATTGTAAATAATGGCATAATCTCCACTTACCTCTTCTTTCTGAATAAACACGCTCTTTACCTCCATTTCCATTATCTGTAGAATATTAGAATCATCTAATACACTGTCTCTTTCTAGGATAATTTCATTTCTTTCCAGGGAAACAACTTCGCCGGTATCCTCGTCCACAAAATCTTCTACCCATGTACGTAACACACGTGCGGCAAGGCGTTTGCCAATATTTTTTTCTAAATTTTTTCTGTCAGCTTTTACTTCATCAGCCATACCAAACAGCTCTAGAATATCTTTATCTGTCTCGTATCCTATAGAACGGAGTAAAGTGGTAACCGGGAATTTTTTCTTACGGTCAATGTAAGCAAACATTACATTATTAATGTCTGTTGCAAATTCCATCCAGGCACCTTTAAAAGGAATAACCCTTGCTGAATAAATTTTAGTACCGTTAGGATGAACAGACTGGCCAAAGAATACCCCTGGAGAACGGTGTAACTGGCTTACTACTACTCTTTCTGCACCGTTGATAACAAATGTACCACGTGGAGTCATGTACGGAATGTTTCCTAAGAATACATCCTGAACAATAGTTTGAAAATCCACATGCTCTTCATCATTACAACTTAAGCGCAGTTTAGCTTTTAAAGGAACGGCGTAAGTCAATCCTCTTTCAATACACTCATCAATAGAGTAGCGTGGGGGATCTACGAAATAGTCTAAAAATTCCAATACGAAAATGTTACGTGTATCTGTAATAGGAAAATTTTCCTTAAACACACGGAACAGCCCCTCAACATTACGTTTATCGGGGGTAGTTTCTAATTGAAAAAAATCTTTAAACGATTGAATCTGGATTCCGAGCAAATCGGGCGTTTCTGCCAAAAGTTCAACTTTTCCGAAATTGATACGTTTAGCAGCGGTTGATTTAGTTGCAGACATATATTAATTAAAACGTTTAGTGAAGACCTTTTAATGAAGAAAACATGGCTTGCGCTAGAAATCCTAAATTAAAGGAGGGCAAAGGTAGGTAATTAAATTTATATTTTGTATATAAGGTGTGATATTTTGTTAGGATTGGTAGGATTTTTGCTAAAATCGAAAAAAAGGCTTTTTAAATCCACCTGATTTAAGTTAATTGAAATTATAATACTAAGCTAAATTTTATTTTTAACCAATGTGTTCAGGCTCAAATTCAAGCAAGGCTTTAGCAGGTTCGCCCTGCCGGTAGCATGGAATTCAGCAATAAAAAAAATATTAAAGGCTCCGGAAAATTCCGGAGCCTTTTAAAAATATCAAACATTAAATTAAGCTACTTCAACTT
>JANLQE010000147.1:0-12908 GCA_031367625.1 Bacteroidota bacterium | reverse complement strand
GCTGCCTGTAAACTGCCCGCAAGTTTAAAAGTATAAAGTTCTATGCCTGCAAGCGTATCAGGCAAAAAATGATTTAGAATAAAAATAATTTTCATTGAATAGAAATGTTCAACACAGAGGTAGATTTATTCGATATTTTTTTTGATAATAAGATTTTGCTGATTGATAACGACAGAACCGGACTCAACCGATTTAAAAATTTCGCAGCCAGCACCAATCACAACATTATCTCCTATTTCAACCCCTTTTAAGATCACAACATTAGCGCCTACCCAGCAGTTATTTCCTATTTTTATTTTACCTGTATCATAACCCTGCGCTGATACCAGTTTCGTTTTATCAGCAAACCGGTGGTTATGATCATACATTAATACATTTTCTCCAAACTGGCAGTTATTACCGATCTCAATATTTCCCAGGCAGTTTATGGAACAATGGTTATTGAAAAAACAATGATGACCGATGGTTAATAAACCAGCATGCCCAAGTGTGATATTAAAATCATCCCTGCAATGAAAATTATCCGCTACCGTTAAATGTGTTTTTGATAAATCAGATTTTATAGAAAATCTTTTACCGGTTACTGCTGTAGCTGCAATCGCAAATCTTTTTTCCGAAATATAATAATAGTAATTTAGCCTGACACTGCTGGTAAACGCTGAGAAACTGTTGCGGATTTTTCTGCAAAGCTTAAAAAAGAAATAAAATAATCTGTCAGTCATACCCCGTAAATTATTTGTGGATCAGTGTTTTTATTTTTTTAAAAAAAGAAAAAGGAATACCCAATGACCTGGCAATAAAAAAAAACAAAGGCTTTATTCCGGGGTTTATTAAACAATCTGTTCTTAACCATTTTTTTGCAGTTGGATAATTAAACTCATAAAGATATAAGCAGGAGTAATGAATATTTTTCCTGATCTTTTTTTGTATTTCTTCTCCGCTGCTTTTGTAATAACGGTATAAAATGCTCATTATACTATCTACACTTTTGGGGTTTGAGGCCACGTTATTAGACATAGAATTTACGTGCAACCTATACAATGCAGTAACGTGAGGATAATAAACGGTTTGGTATTTTTCTGCCAGTTTAAGCCACAGATAATAATCCTGTACCTGCAGGGTTTCATCAAATCCTGCCACCTCCCTTGCCCTGGCCGTATTAATTAAAACGGAAGGCAGGGGAATAAAATTAAAATCAAATAATGCGCTAAAAATATTTCCTTCCGGCATGTTGTTCTTATCATAACCGATCCGCTCTAAATAATCGTTGTTTTGGTTTTCCCCTTGTGCATTAATTATAGAAATATCAGAGTATATCCATGCACAGCCTGGGTTTTGTTCCAAAACTTTCACCTGTTGTTCAATCTTAAAAGGTAACAGTATATCATCAGCATCCAGTGTTTGAAAATACTTTCCGGATGCATGATGCAGAATGATGTTACAAACTTTAGTTAATCCCTGGTTGGTAGTATTTTTGATGAAATTAATCTTTACCGGGCCATTATATTGCTTTATCCAGTCATTAATAAATTTTACAGAATCATCCGTTGAACAGTCATCTACAATAATTAATTCTATATTTTGATAGGTCTGATTTACTATACTGTTAAGCACCTGCTCAATGTAATGAGCATAATTGTAATTCGGAACACCAATTGACACCAGGCATGAATTCATCGTACCATTAATTTCGCTTTTTCGCAGTTATTTTATTTGCCAGTTTTCCCAAACAAATTCATAACTAAAGGTAAGCTCATGAGTTTTAAATAATTCTTTTTGAATTTCATTCATCCTGTTTTTGGCACCAGGTATTATAAAATCATGAAATTGTACCAAAATATTCTTAAAGGAACTGACTCTGTTATTTTTTATCAAACACTCTAATAAATCATATTCACCGCCTTCTATATTTAATTTAATCAGGTCAATCATTTCTATATTATTTTCCACTAAAAATTCAATAATATTTTTCATTTGAATTTCCAGCGGATTCAATTCTTTTACATAAACCGAAGATGCATTATCAATCAACGCAATGGATTGTTTTGAGGTATTATCAGATAATCCAAAACAATAGGGATGGATCTTGTTATTATTAGAAAATCTATCCTGAATGATTTTAAAAAAAGCAGGAATGGGTTCAAAAATAAAAACATGGCAATTATATTTATTGCTGATCAATGAAGCGTATTCGCCTTTATACCCCCCTGCATCAAAAACAATTGAATTTTCATTTAAGTCATAATTATACCTGCGGCTGTTATCAAAATCATCATTAAACCAGGCCTGGTTTCTTACCGATTGAATATAGGCATTGCTGCCTTTTCTTATTCTGTTATTTTCGTGATTTTTAATTGCATTAAAAGCAATTACCGGCCAGCTAAATGGAGTTCTCAAAAAGAGTTTTTTTATTTTAGCATAAATTACCATAAATATTAATTGAGCCCAATGCTGTCTTTTTAGTAGAAAATGATTTTTTACAGGACAGTAAACAGGTGGATAAAACTTATTTTTTTAATGCCCTTTTTATGCGGTGTAAAAAGCTATAAAAATTATTCTTCCGTGTATTTTTCGCAATTTTTTTTTTGATTTGTATCACCTGTTGAGGACTCAGCGGGCAATCATCATGCGCTAAGGACTCTAAAGTTACTGCAAGCCGCATCTTATCTATTTTTTTCGAATTTTTAGACTCTATTTTTGCTTCCGATTCATCGTGTGTTCTGTAAAAAAAAAGATCCCCCGGCAGCATAACCATACTATACCTGCGGGACATTTTTAACCACAATTCCAGATCGCCATAAAACCTTGCTCCTGAAAAACAACCCACTGCATTAAACGCATCCAGCCTGATTATGGAACAAAGCGGCCCCCGGTTAAAATGGCCCATGCCATTAAAATTTGTTAAGTAAATTTCCTGCGGCGAAAGCTGTACCGGCAAAGGCGCATAATTTACAGATGGCCCGCATAAACCAAAACCTGCATCGGGAAAGCGTTCCATAAAAGTTACTATCACATCTAATGTATAATAATAAATCTGATCATCGGAATCTACATACTTAATATATTTTCCGGTGGCATAACCGGCCGCTTTATTTCTATTAACATAATCAGTGAGGTTTGTTTCATTTACATAAACCTTCACCCGTTTATCTTTGGCCTCATAGCCTCTTGCAATGGCTACCGTATTGTCGGCAGAACAATCATCTACAATAATTAATTCAAAATTTTTGTAGGCAGATGCCAGGACACTTTCTATCGCTTCTGCAATATATTTTTCCCGGTTATAGGCCGTCATTAAAACACTCACCAATGGTTGCTCCATACTTAAGGGTAAACTTTAAATATTAATTTTAAGCACATAACGCAGACAACATCTTTTAAAGAAAATACCGACAGAATTATTGGGTATAAAATTTTCGGATACTTTCACACACATATAATAATTCTTCTGCGCTCATACCCGGCCATACCGGCAAACTGAGGCAACTGTCTGCAATTTTTTCTGCCAGCGGAAAATCTGCTTTTGCATATCCCAATGCTTTATATGCCTGCTGTAAATGTGGAGGCACAGGATAATGAATCATCGTGCCAATTCCTTTTTGATTCAGGAATTGCTGCAGGGCATTTCTCTGCCGGGTAAGTATTACGTAGAGGTGATATACATGCGTGGCCCTGTTGGCCACAAATGGCAACACGATATCTCCCAGGCCTGCTAAAGCCCTGTTATAATAAGCTGCAATCGCCTGCCTTTGGGCAGTCCATTGCTGCAGGTATGGAAGCTTGACCGATAAAAAAGCCGCCTGGCATTCATCCAGCCGCATATTATAACCTATTGTTTCGTTGTAGTATTTTTTTTGTGACCCGTAGTTACGCAATACCCTTATTTTTTTTGCCAGCACTTCATCATTGGTAGTAATGCCTCCTGCATCGCCCAGGGCCCCAAGGTTTTTGCCGGGATAAAAACTGGTGCCATTAATATGCCCCCAGCTACCGGTAATTTTCCCATTCCAACTGGCGCCATGCGCCTGTGCATTATCCTCTACCACAAACAAATTGTGTTTATCAGCAATGGCCATAATTGCTTCCATATTGCAGGCCTGCCCATATAAATGTACCGGAAGAATTGCTTTTGTTCTATCCGTGATAGCGGCTTCAATCAGTGCCGGGTTAATATTATAAGTCTCTTCGTCAGGTTCTGCCAATACAGGTTTTGCTCCGGTATAACTTACCGCCAGCAGGCTGGCAATATAGGTATTTGATGGAACGATTACTTCATCCCCTGCTCCGGCGCCCAGTGATTTTAAAGCCAGGAACAGCGCATCTAATCCATTGCTTACGCCCACTGCATATTTAGTTTGAGAAAACAAAGCATACTGCTTTTCAAATTGATCCACGGCATCGCCAAGTACATAACTGCCCTTATCAAAAAAGTTTTCAAATGCAGTAAGCATACCGCTTTTTACAGCTTTATTGCTTTCTTTAAAAGATACAAAAGGAATATTCATTTATAAACTTACCAGTTCTCCGTTAACTACTTTAAATTTTTTACCTGCCTTATTTTCCCACACACCATCCTGCTCTGCCAGCTTATTTGCCTGCTCATCTACCCAGCCTGCTACCCTTGCCGGGTTACCAATTACCATTGCAAAATCGGGTACTGATTTGGTAACCACGCTGCCTGCACCTACCAGGGCAAACCTGCCGATGCGGATACCGCCCAGTATTGTTGCATGAGCACCCAGCGTAGCGCCAAAGTGCACAATAATTTTTTGAAATTGTTCAGGATATTGTTTTGACCTGGGATAACGGTCATTGGTAAACGTAACATTTGGCCCGATAAATACATTGTCTTCTATGCTGATGCCATCCCAAAGATATACACCTGGTTTTATGGTAACATTATTGCCAATACACACATCATTTTCGATAAAAGTATGGCAGTTTATATTGCAATCGCTGCCGATACAGGCACCTTCTGATACCACGGCAAACTGCCAGATCATGGTGCCATCACCAATTTTTTGCGTAAGTACTTCTGCGGTAGGATGTATATTAACGGATTGATTTAAACTGCTCATAATCTCTTATATAATCTGTTTCTTTATAGGTTGTAGATGCAATTACAATTTGTACGGCATTATGCGAATACTGCATGGTATGCCAGCATAGTTTAGGAAGGTACAATCCGTGGTTAGGCTTTTCTAAAATAAATACTTCTGGTGGGTGCCCCAATATTTCTGTGGTTACCACTATCCTGCCTGCGGCCGCAATCAATATCATTTGGGTATCGTGATGTGCATGCCTGCCCCTGAGTACACTATCCGGGGTATAGTAAGCCCAGAAAATTCTTTTTATTTCAAAAGGCACAGCTTTTAAATTTTCGCCTATGGCGATATAACCTGTTTCCAGGCAACCGTTATTTGGAAAGTCAATGATCCTGGGTTTGCTCAACATAATTTTTTGCTTTGTGCTTTCAATATTTATAAAAAATGCAGCTTGTTAATTCAGCATTAATGCAGATATAATCTAATTAAATTTATTACCGTACTGTTCTTCTGTGCTTTTCTTTTTAATGATGTATCCCGGCCTGTTCTTCACTTCTTCATAAATCCGCCAAATGTATTCTGCAATAATACCAAGGCTGAATAAGGTAAGCCCCGAAAAAAAAGAGATCAGTAAAATGGTACTGGTCCAGCCCGGTGCATGTTCCAGTTCCCAAAAAACAGGATTGCCGAAAAGCTTTGCATATATATAGACCAACATGATCAGAAAAGAAAATACGGAAAAAAATAGCCCCAGAAAGGTAATCAGTTTAATGGGAAAAGTAGAACTGGAAAAAAAATAATCCTTAGCAAGCTTAAACTTCTTTTTAAAAGTCCATCTTGATTTTATGTTCAATCCTCTGGTCCTGGTATAAGGCAAATAATAAGGCTCAAAACCCAGCCTGATAATTTCTATCAGGGAAGTGGTATTGATAGGATGTATCTTATCATTAATAATATCAATTACCTCCCTGTCAATAAAACAGGTATCAGCGCCCAATGGCGGTAATGGTACATCAGACAGATAATTCATTAATTTATAAAAGCTCATTGCCCATATTTTAGCAAAGAAAGAATCCTTTCTCTCCTGCCGGAAGGGGATGATTACTTTATACCCTTTTTGCCATAACCGGTAGCTCTCTGTCAGTAAATGATAAGGCTGCTGTTCATCATCAGGGATAGCCACGGCACAGCCTCCGGCACAAATACTCAGCCCCGCAAATATGCCGTAATGACTGGTATAATTCCGGCTCAACTGATATGCTTTTACATTGGCATAATTTTTTTCTAACTGCAGGCCGGTTTTATAAGAATCATCCGTTGAACCATCATCAATAATGATCAGCTCAAATGGGATCTGCTCCGCAAGAAACATAGCGGTGAGTTTTTCATATACATCAGTAATTCTATCAGTGCTGTAATAAGATAACAGGATGACAGATAATAATTTTGTGTTACTCATGTAAGGATGAATTATTTTTTTGCAACAATAAATAAAGAACTGCCAACAGGCAGTTGTATGCCCCGCAATATTAAAAAATTCTCTACGCTTCCTGTCTTCTCTAAAACGCTGTTGAGCCAATGAGGCGTCTTTTTTAAATCTGACTGCGCCCTGGAATCGCTCCCCGTTATTTTTCCAAAAATTTTACGGAGAAAAATAAATAAGAATAAATGCATCTGGCGGTAAGATGCGGTTGTAATGGTAAATCCTGTTTCTTTTAGTGCTTTAATTAAATCTTTTTTATGATACCGTCTTTTTGTATTTACCACTACATCATGCTGCCGTCTTAATATTTCAAATGCCGGCAAATTCAATATAAGCGTGCCGCCGGGTTTAAGCGCAGCATATATTTTTTTTAGAACAGCCATATCATCATCAAGAGAATATAATACATCTAAGCTGGTAATTAAATTATATGATTCCGGGGGGCAATCCCATGTATATAAGTCTTCTTCGTAAACATTTACCAATCCTCTTTTTTTGGCAAAAGATACCGCAAGCGGGGAATAATCAATTCCCTCTACTGCTCCGTAGCTGCTCATAATTTCCATCATACGGCCGGTACCGCAGCCGGCATCAAATATTTTATAATTGTTATTTTTATATTGTCTCCTTACAACTTTCTCCACCAGGTTATGCAATGTTTTATACCACCAATGGGTTGTTTCCTGTTCAAATATATTTTGGTATTCGGGTAACTGCATTAAGTTATTATTCAAAAGTTTCTTTAATAACGAATTGAGGTTTTTTGTTAATGGAGATAAATATTCTTCCAAGATATTCTCCCACCATTCCTATGGCAATAAGTTGTATGCCTGAAAAAAAAGTGATTATAAAAATCATTAAAGTATATCCCGAAGGAACAGCCGGATTTGTAAATTTTTCATATACCGAATAAAGCCCGGTCAAAAAACCCACGATGGCTACAATGAAGCCCAGAAACATACTTATCCGTAATGGAAGAATAGAAAAATTGGTAAACATATTCATCCATAAAGCAAATAACTTTTTTAAAGTATATCCCGATTTGCCTACCAGCCTTTCATGATGTTCCACTTTAAATTTTCCTATGTTAGCCGTTATTTGTAAAAGAATGCCATCAAGATATGGATAAGGATTGGAGTATTTAATTATTTCCCCAACCAGGAACCGGTTAAGAATTTTAAAACTGGAAAGGTATAGATCTTTCGGCTTGTTAAGCATCCAGTTGGCCATACGGTCATTTAACCAGCTTCCCATATTTCGCAGCCTGGAATGCCGCTTCTCATCATAGTAAGTATATACAACATCATAACTGCTGCCTTTAGCATAATTGATCAGTTTAATCACTTCGCTTACCGGGTTTTGAAGATCATCATCCAGAATGACCGTGTAATCGCCGGAAGCCTGGTTTAACCCTGCCAGTACTGCATTATGCTCCCCAAAATTTTTGGCCAGGTTAAAAAAGCGAACCTTTGTTTTGTATTGCTGTACAAGACCGATGCAGACTTCTCTTGAATTATCCGTGGAAGCATCATTAACCAAAATGATTTCAAATTCATACACAGGGGTTATCTCCCTGATGAGCATTTCTACCAACAGCCCAATGGTTTGCCCACTGTTATAAACCGGAATTACAAATGATATAAGCATATTTCAGAATTATTAATAAGCTAATGCAGCAAACGCACTAAACTAACTAACGGTTAATAATAAACGATCATTTAATTTCCGCCGCCGGGGAAGGGGCTTTTAATTAAACCTGTAAAACCATTTTGTACCGGCAATCGGTGAAATTAAAGAATCTCTTTGCGCTAATTGTAATTTTATCAATGACGAGGGTGAGGCTACAATACAATCTACTCCCTGCATTTTAATATTACCGGCCAAAGATTTACGGGTTGAAAGCGAAACTGTACTGTCGAATATTTTTTGAAAAATCACATTCCTTTCATACCCTTTCAACGTAAAAATAAATCCCTCGTAGTCGGTTTGCCTGCCGGTACAAAACCAGGGATGCACACCTGCTGATGCTAAAGTTTGCCCCGAATAATCAGCACTTCCTATCATTGCCATTAAACCTGGTTTTGCATTAAAAAAATCATGCTTTATTTCTTTGTACCACGATTGATCCAATGGCGGAGCTTTTTTATAATCAGTCATAAAAAAACTAAACGAAATGATGAGCATCCACAAAAATACCAACAGCCTGCTTCCCCATCTGATAAAATTGTTTGGATAAAGATTTAAAAGGTATAAAACAAAGATGAATGATATAAGGGTTAGTAAAAAAATACTTCCCCGCACAAATTGTGTCATATCAAATTTATAATCAAATAATAAATTTCTGTCAGCATCTATAGCGTGGTAATCAATAAAAAAGCCCGGCAGCAGGCTGATGGCAAAGCCCAGCGTGGCTGCTGCAATTAAAGCTATTGCGGTATAATTTTTTTTGAAAAGGCTAATGCCTGAAAAAAGGAATATCAACAGCTTCAGTCCTATCCACATGGTAATACTGATTGCCAGCATCCGCAGCAGTTTAGTGCCTGGTGATCCGCTGATGCCATATTTATCTGCCAGTACCCTAAAAAACATTTTATAATACCCGTTTTTTGTAAATGCCAATTCAGTAGAAGAGTCTTTGCCGCTTACGGTAAGACGATAAATCCAAAAACAAAAAGGCAGGGCTACAAGAAGGGTAATAAACAGATCAGGCCTTTTTTTTATCAGCCAAAACAAAGACAAACTCCCCAACATAACCAATAAGGGAACAAATAACGCAAATTTACTGGCCGCAATAATACAAAGAAAGATGATGATGGTAAGTTTATGAACCAGGCTATAGGTTGGTTTAGCCAAAACCAACAGTAAAATTAAAGTAGAGAATAACATGGACAGCGCAAAGCCGGGGCTGCCGGTTGGTAATACATACCCTTCCCCCAGAAACAGTGTGTTTTTAAAATTTAATTTTAATAAATTTAAAAAGTGCAGCGGCCCCATCAGCAAAAACATTAATGTGGTTAACAGTTGATACTTTGCAATGGATATTTTATTTAATGTTACCGCAAATAAAATTGCATACAGTTTTACAACTGTGTAAGCAATTGTTCCCAAACTCAGTATGGGCAGCATTTTAGAATACACCCCCCAGAGTGCAAATTGTGCGGAAATACCAGAAAACCTGGCAAGCTGTGCAGGCGCCAAAAAAGGAGCCACTGAATAATTAATGGGTAAGCCCGTATGATAAACGGCATTGGTTAATGACTGATTTGTTTTAAGAGACTCTACTATTGCTGTATAATAATAATAGTCACCATCGGAGTGGCTATACCTTTCGCCTGTTGCATATACTAACTCATAAGTTTGAAACAGTATTACAAAAGCAGGAATTAAACAAAGGAAATCATTAAACGAAAAAGAAAAAATAACTCTTTTGCTTAAAAACAAATCAATAAAAAGGAAGATAGAGAGCGCATATAAAATAATATTGTATGGCAGAAAAAGAAAAACAAATGCACAAATAATGCCGCCAGAAATAATATATATCCCGGATTTAAATAAGAAAGGAATATTATGTACAGTGCTTATTTTACACAGCAGCAACTCGCCTGCATAATACACAGCAGATAAGTATAAAAAAATATGCAGCATATTTAGGGCGCTGAAATTACCCGTTACCGCCGGAAATATTACGGATAGCCCTACCCAGAATAAAAAATCAAAAAGAACGAATTCATTTTTATTTTTAGAAAAAACAGTTAAAATTTTAACGGTCATATAAGTCATTAGTCTTTTTGAAAACAATCAGATAAATATCCTGGATTTTGAAACAGGGAAACGCTAAAATTCCGGTTAGCGGGAAAAATTTTATGCTATAAAAGCCGGGATCATTTATTTTTTACTGCCCTCATACTCTGGAGCGTATTTTTTTTAATGCCGATGGTGTCTGTATCTGCAATACCTAAAATGTATCCTTCCTTCTTTAATAACTGAATAGCTTTTTTATAATCAGCATCTGAAAGATGAAAATGCTCAAACATGATCAGCTCTACACCGAGTAAGTTAAATGGTATTAATTTTATTATCTCAAAGTCATATCCTTCTGCATCAATATTAATCAGGTCTGTTTTTTTTATGGAATGTTTGTGCAGCAGACTCTCAAATGTTATAGCGTTTACAGTATCTTCCATAAAAAGGTCTTCAAAAAAAGGGATGGTATTTTTATGGCTCAGCACTGTTTCTTTATTAAAGGAGCCTAATTGATCGTACCAGACAGGCAGGCCGGGCAGATCACTTTTTTGCAACCTGTAAAATTTCAGTTTTCCATTTTTACTGGCAATCGCAGCATTTTCAAAGATCAATCTTTGTTCAAAATTTTTATAATTTTTTTTCAACTCTTCAAATAAATAAGGTACGGGTTCTACTAAAATACCCTGCCAGTGATTGTTTACAATATATTTATTGATAGGATCTCCTGTTACTCCATTATTTGATCCTACCTGGATAAAACTAACATGGCCTGCTTTGTAGTTTGCATAAGCCTGCAGCACATTATAAGGCCAACGGGTAGGCAGCCAATATTTAGGGAACCAATATTTATAATCGTACCATTTAAAAAGCAACCGGAAAACGGGGCTGTTTTTAGGAATGATTTTTTTTATTATTTTATTCAAAAGTATTTTGACGGTTGCATGACTAATTGTTATGTTATTAAAAAGGTTTAACCCAATCCCAACGCCTGGTATCAGCAGCAATTTTTTTAAATGCGATGCATCTGTAATCCAAACCAAGCTGATGAGTTGTTTTAAAAGAGTAATTGGGCATATACCTGGATTTGAATGGCAAAAATGACAAGAGGCCTTCAAACAATTTCGCTCCTATGCTATATGTTTTACTTACTTCAATCTGCTGAAACCTTTCAACAATTTTATAATGGGGCAAACTATTTATAAACCGCATAACCATACTTATACCACCTGTTGAAGCATCATCAAAAACAATCACTCCGCCAACGTCCAGTATCTTATCTATAAAATAAAAATCCTGCATTATAGTATCAAAAATTTTAGTGGTATCAACGTAAGCAAACTGTATCCGTTCATCATTTAAATACATAGCAGGTATTACAACATCTGACAGTGCATTCCTGATATCAACATATCCTGATAATCCTTCCTTCTGTATATTATGAATAGCTGCATTGCCCCAGGGTAAAGGTTCAATAACAATATGTGTTTTATCAGTCTTTAATTTTTCCCTGGCTTTTTCTAAAATGAAGAGTGTAGATATACCCAAAGCCAGCCCTACTTCCAGAGATCTTACCGGATTAACTTTTTCGTATAAATTTTGTAAAAACACGCCCTGCTCTTTGGGTGTGTGGGAGTGTAATTCAATCCTTTCGCCATTTGAATTAATCTCTATTGTTCCCTTTTCAAAAATTTCTTCTAACAGCTTTAGCATGGTTCAAAAAATCATTGTATTAAATATTATTCTCCGGGATATTTTTCACTCCCATTCTTATCTACTAAACTGTTAAGAAAAGTGGACATCTGGTTTCCTATAATATGCCAGTCGTATTTTGATTTAACTAATTTTATGGCGGCTGCCTGAATTTCCAGGCGACGTTCCTTATTATGAAGCAGTTTTATAACTTCTGCTGCAAATTGTTTTTCCTCATCAGCAATAATAATATCTCTGCCATCAGTGTACTCAATCCCTTCCGCCCCTTTAGCAGTGGAAATTACCGGTACGCCCAACCCCATCGCTTCTAATATTTTTAACCGGGTGCCACTGCCGCTTTTCAATGGCACTATGGCTACTGCTGCCTCGTTATAAAATGGTTTTACATCTGCTACTGTTCCTGTAAATATCCAGTCCTTATCCTGTTCTTTTGCTGCTGATTGTGCGGCCAAATTGCCGCTGCCTACTACCAATAATTTTAGCGAAGGAAATGACTGCTTTACTGCCGGCCATATTTTATTACAGAACCATGCCAATCCTTCGGCATTGGGCTCATAAAAAAGAGAGCCGCAAAATATAATGTATTCAGGGTAATCTGAGCTTACCCCTGTATCAAATAACTGCGGAAAAAGTTCTACTCCGTTGGGAATTACGGCGCCGTGCAGGTAACCCTTATTAATTGTTTTAAAGTCTGCTAATTCAATATTGCTGCAGGTAAATATGGCGTCTAAATTTTTATAAAAGTTTTTTTCTGTTTCCAGTATCCCTTGCATCTGTTCGGTTTTCATCATGCCTTTTTTTACTTCCTGCTCCGCCAGCCGGTAGCCCACATTAAGCGTATCATAAATGATCTTCGTTTTCTTATCAAACCTTCTGATAATATCCACTGCATTAAGCGTATCCAGGTTTTCTAATATCACGGCATC
>JANLQE010000145.1:0-7487 GCA_031367625.1 Bacteroidota bacterium | reverse complement strand
CGGAGCTGCTTAATACTTTTTTGGCTATGTGCAAGATGGGTAAGAAACAATGCAATGCCAATCAAAGCATCACGGCCATAATGCAGATCGGGTACAATGATACCGCCATTGCCCTCACCGCCTATAACTGCATTTACTTCTCTCATTTTATTTACCACATTTACCTCTCCTACTGCGCTTGCAAAATATTGGCCGCCATGCTTTACGGTTATATCTTTTAATGCCTTGGTAGATGACATATTGCTTACTGAATTGCCCTTGGTTTTGCTGAGCACATAATCTGCCACCGCCACCAAAGTATATTCTTCGCCAAACATGCTTCCGTCTTCGCATACAAAGCAAAGCCGGTCCACATCAGGATCTACAGCAATACCCAGCGAAGCTTTCTGTGAAACAACTTCCCTGCTGAGGCCGGTTAAATTTTCGGGTAAAGGTTCTGGATTGTGTGCAAAGTTTCCATCCATTTCTCCATTTAAAATAATAATATCTTTTACACCCAATGCCTTAAGCAATGCAGGTAGCGCAATGGCACCGGTACTGTTTACCACATCTATTACCACTTTAAAACCTGCCGCTGCAATAGCTTTGGCATCTACTAATTTATATTTTAAAATGGCTGCTATATGTTCATTTAAGGTAGAATTATCTGTAATACATTTACCCAGGTTTTGTACAGAGGCAAAATCAAATGCTTCTTTTTCTGCCAACTGCAGAATAAGTTCGCCTTCGGAGCCGCTGATAAATTCTCCTTTATTATTCAGTAATTTTAAAGCATTCCACTCTTTAGGATTATGGCTTGCCGTAAGTATGATGCCCCCATCTGCTTTTAAAAAACTAACGGCCATTTCTACGGTTGGTGTGGTGCTTAAATCTGTGTCTATCACATCTATGCCCAGCCCGTTTAGTGTAGCAATAACAATATTTTTAACCATGCTGCCGCTAATGCGGCCATCTCTTCCTACTACCACTTTTTTATTTGTCTGTATCTTATTTGTATTTTGTTGCAAAAGCCAGGTGCCATAAGCGGCTGTAAATTTTACAATGTCAAGTGGAGTAAGGTTTTCATTGGTAGTTCCGCCGATGGTGCCTCTTATACCCGATATACTTTTTATTAATGCCATTTAAATCAAATTTAGGGATTGCAAATATAACAAAATTAGGGGTTCGGAATTTTATGAAGCAAAGTGTATGCCTGTTTCTTATGGCCAATATACGCCTGTTACATGCCTGATGCCATGTTGGGTATTGGTTATCAACTATTAACTTTGCGCTATGCAACAGCCGTGGTTTAAAAATTGGTTTAATTCGCCCTACTATCATCAACTTTATTTTAACCGGGATACTTCTGAAGCTGCTGCATTTATAAATAAATTGATTGCTTATCTTAAACCCGCTACAGGCAGTACCATGCTGGATGTGGCCTGCGGAAAAGGAAGGCATTCCATGCAACTGGCATCCAATGGTTTTGATGTTACCGGCATCGACCTTAGTGAAGACAGTATTAAAGAAGCCCTGCAACAGCAGGGGGACAATCTTCATTTTTATCAGCATGATATGAGGCTACCCTTCCGTATAAATTATTTTGACTATGCCTTTAATTTTTTTACCAGCTTTGGGTATTTTAAAACACAGCGTGAACATGATAATGCAGTACGCACTATTGCACAATCATTAAAGCCCGGTGGTACTTTTGTAATGGATTATCTGAATGTTCATTATTCTGAAGATCATACTGTGCATCATTCTGAAAAAGAAATAAACGGTGTAAATTTTATTATTACAAAATGGTATGACGAAGATTATTTTTATAAAAAAATTACCATAGAAGATGAGGCGCTGCAGGAGCCGTTGGTTTATACAGAAAAAGTAGCCAAGTTTTCTCTGGGCGATTTTACAGAAATGTTTGCTTACCAGGGGATGCAGATACAGGAAGTTTTTGGTGATTATGCTTTTACTCATTACGATATAAGAAAATCGCCAAGGCTGGTTATGATTGCAAAGAAGATAAAGTGATTTATTGACCATTCACCGTTGCCTATTGCCTATTGTCCGTTGACAATTGCCCATTGCCTATTGCCTATTGCCCATTGACCGTTGACCGTTGCCCGTTGAAAGTTATTTATTCTTATTATTCAGCAGCATCCATCTTGCCGTTTCGTACATGGCAGAAGTAAGTTGTGATAAATGCTTTTTTACAGAATCCCTTTGCTGCTCCGATAAATGCAGTGAATCATTTTTTACAGGCACTAATTCTTCTTTCTTAAACCGGATATTTTTGCGGTAGAAATAATTATCATTCACTACCCCAATCCAGCCGGGCGCATGATAAATGATGAAGGCGGCACTTTCTTTTTTTGTACTGTCTAATAAATCCCGGCCAAGTGTTGTGTTGGTGTAGGGCTGCAAAATCATACCGGCTATTGTTGGCAGCACATCTATCTGCGAAACAGCTTCCATTCTTTTTTGCGGCGTAAGCAATGCCGGTGCATAAAAAAGCAATGGAATATGTTCATCACTCAGCCGTTGCTCTGTCCAGGCATTTGGATAAACAGCCGCCGCATTTCCTTCTACCCCATGATCGCCCATGAAAACAAATATAGTGTTATCAAAATATTTTTCTTTTTTTGCCGCTTCAATAAATTTACGGTAGCAATAATCTGTGTATGCAAAGGCATTGTATTCTTTCAGCGATTCAAAACCATATTTTCTCAGTTCTTCTCCGGGGATATTTTTCTGTGCAAAATCTTTATCTTCCTTCGGAATATTAAATGGCCGGTGGTTATCGGCTGTTTGCACAATGGCGAAAAAAGGTTTTTGCTGTTTGGCCATTACAGTGTTGGCTTCCAGAAACAAATTCTTATCGCTGATGCCCCACACCTTTAATTTTTGAGAAGCATATTTTCCTTCTTCATAAATATGAATGCCTTTTATATTTTTTAAAAGACCGCTAAAATTATTAAACTGGCTTCTGCCACCGATAAAATAAAACTTTTCGTAACCTTCAAAATCATTGATGATGGTTCGCTGGTTTACGGATGCCTCGTTACGTATGGCAAACTTGCTCAACTGTACATCTGGAATACCGGAGATAGTGGCAAATACCCCACGGGCAGTGCCAAAGGTTGGCGAAAAACATCTTTCAAAAAAAATACCTTCTTTTGTAAGCTCATTAAAGTAAGGGGTGCTGTTTAGTGGGTTGCCGCTCATGCTGCTTTTATACATACTAAAGCTCTCGCAGATAACTAATACTACATTGGGCTGGCTCTCCAAAGCTTTACTGCCGGGGTGCAGTAAACGGGTATAATTACCGAGGCTGGTATTTGCAGCATCCAGGTTTAAAAAGCCGGTCATCACCGGATAATATTCTTTTGCTTTGGTATTATAATCTGGGTCACGAAAACGAAGTGTAGTAAAAAAATTCTGTAAAGGGTTTAATGCCAGGTTACTTTTAAATTCATCATTCAGACTAAAAGCCCTGAAAAAATTCAGTGGTTTTAAAGTAAAAAAACCATAGATGAACCAGGCTAATATTATTAACGCAGCAAGGTGCCAGCGGCGGCGGTAATCAAATTTATGAACATTAATATTTTTATCTTCTACACCAACGTGTGTGCGCCTGAACATCCATACCGTCATTAATACTGCGCCAAAGAGGCCAACCAAAATCCAGATTACCGGGTAGCTTTGCCATACCATCTGCAGGCTCTCCTGCGGGTATTCTGCAAAAATTAATGCATCTGCATTTAACCTCGCATTAATGTAAGCAAACTGGCCAAAATCGGCTCCATAAAAAAACAACACCAGCAAAGTAATAATCCCCAGATAAGCCGTCCATATTTTTTTTAACCGCTCACTGTAAAAAGGAGAAAATTTCCGGTAAAGTGATATAATGGCAATAGGCAACAAAATAAAAGCTATCCATCTTAAATCATATTTAAGGCCGAGTACAAAGGATGGCAAAAGATCTGTTACCCCAATATTTTTTGGCTTAAAAAAAATTACTGTAGCCATCCGGAAAGCAGTAAAAATAAACAGGTAGATAAAAAATAATTTTACTATCCACTGTATTGTTTTTGGCACACGCCATTTTATAAGCATAGTAAAACTCCCTTAAAACAGTGTTTAAAAATAACCCGTGTAAGAAATAAGAAGCTAAGGCATGTTAAAAAAACTTATTAAACCTGAAATACATTTATTGCTTTAATAACCCGTATTTAATTATACAAAATAAAGCTTTTACACCGTCTTTCCACCCTATTTTTTTTCCTTCTTCGTAAGTTCTGCCATAATAAGAAATACCCACTTCATAAATTCTTATCCCTTTTATTCTGGCAATTTTGTGTGTTACTTCCGGTTCAAAACCAAAGCGTTTTTCTTTAAGTTTTATTGATTTAATTATATCTGCCCTGAATAATTTGTAACAGGTTTCCATATCTGTTAAATTTAGATTGGAAAACATATTGGATAAAAGCGTTAAAAACCTATTGCCGATTGTATGCCAGAAAAAAAGAATACGGTGCGCATTGCCTCCTATAAAACGGCTGCCATAAACCACATCAGCAAATCCATCAATAACAGGTTGTAATAAAATATTGTACTCTTCAGGATTATATTCCAGGTCTGCATCCTGTATTACAATATAATCTCCGGTAGCAAAAGCAATGCCCGTGTGCAATGCCGCCCCTTTGCCTTTATTTACTTCATGAACGTAATAATTTATATTTAAAGAAGGGTTGGATTGTTTGTAAAAAGTAATTTGCTGATCTGTATCATCAGTAGAACAATCATTTACTATAATCACTTCCTTTTCAAAACCGTTAAGTAGTTTTACAGCTTTTATTTTATCAAGCGTTATGTGAATAGTGCGGGCCTCGTTAAAGGCAGGAATAATGATAGAGAGTTTTTTCATTTATCAATTAATACAGTTCATTTTTGCAAATGTAGATAAAAAGATATATTGCATACATTGTTTATTATACAGGCAACCTAAAAAACAAATTTTTTTTAAAATATTTTTAGAAACTGATTCTAACTTTAGTAAAGTTTGAATATTATTAATATAAATTTTTTACTGCAATAAACTTTGCCAAAGTTTTGGGTTCAGGCTTCAGCAAAATTTTTAAATACTCCATAATAAATATGATAAAAAAATTAATAACATTAGATCAATGGCTTTTTATAAAAATAAATAATGGTAATACAAGCCCCCAGTTAGATCAACTGATGTTATTATTAAGAAACCCTTTTTTTTGGGCACCACTTTATCTTTTTTTGGCAGTGATGGCAATGATCAATTTTGGTAAAAAAGCGGCATGGTGGCTTATGGCGGCAGGGGCTACGGCAGGCATTACAGACAGTATAAGCAGCCGTATAATAAAGCCGCTGGTAGCCAGGCCCAGGCCCTGCGGCGATATTGATTTTTATACGCATGTGCGGTTGCTGGCCAGCTATTGCGGGGGCAACGGAAGTTTTACCTCTTCTCATGCAGCCAATCATTTTGGGCTGGCTGTGTTTTTCTTTATTACTTTAAAACCTTTTAAAGGCTACTGGCAATACCTGTTTTTTTTATGGGCGTTCCTCATTAGCTATGCCCAGGTTTATGTGGGTGTTCATTACCCTTCGGATGTAATCGGGGGTGGCATGCTGGGTTGTTTCGCAGGGTGGATTACGGGTAATTTTTTTAATAAAAAAATGGGGCCGCTTGTTTAAATATTTTATTATGAATATTAAATTATTAGGGCTGTTTTGTTTTTTATGCCTGGTATATTTTATAGGTTTTGGAATTGATACTATGGATGTTGATGCTGCACAGTATGCCTCTATAAGCAGGGAGATGCTGGCCTCCGGCAGTTACCTGCAGGTGTTTGACCATGGAAAAGATTACCTGGATAAACCACCATTCTTATTCTGGATTAGCGCCCTGAGTATGAAGATCTTCGGCATCAATAATTTTGCTTACCGCTTTCCCTCATTTTTATTTTCGTTGCTGGCGGTATATGCTACCTACAAATTTTCGCTGCTTTATTATTCAAAAAAAATTGCCTTACTCTCAGCCGTTTTGCTGGCCTGCTGCCAGGCATTTTTTTTAATGAATCATGATGTAAGAACGGATACAATTTTAATGGGATGGGTAATGTTCAGCATCTGGCAGTTAGCCGCCTGGTACAAAAATAATAAACTGTATCATTTTATTGTTGCCTGCGTGGCCATTGCTGGCGGTATGATGACAAAAGGCCCCATTGCTTTATTGGTACCGGCATTTTGTTTCGGCTCGCATTTTATTTTAGAGCGGCGCCTTTTTAAAATGCTTTTTCGGTGGCAATATATTTTGGGTCTGTTGATAATTACCTTATTACTGCTTCCTATGTGTATAGGGCTTTACAGCCAATTTGACCTGCATCCTGAAAAGATAGTAAATGATGCTGCAGGAGTATCGGGGTTAAGGTTTTTTTTCTGGACACAAAGTTTCGGGCGTATCACCGGCGAGTCCACCTGGAATAATAATCATAATATTTTCTTTCTGTTTCAAAATTTGTTATGGGCGTTTTTACCCTGGATACTTTTTTTTATTATTGCTTTTTATTTTGAAATAAAAAAGATCATTCAGCAAAAATTTAAATTATCTCCCGGCCAGGAATGGATTACTACCGGCGGTTTTATACTTACCTATCTTGCCCTGGGCTCCAGCAAATATCAGTTGCCGCATTACCTGTTTGTTGTGTTGCCATTAACGGCAATTATTACTGCCAGGTTTTTGTATAAATTAATTTACCAGCAAAAATATCCTGCGCTGCATAAACATTTAAAATGGATACATTTTATTTTATTCATTTTACTATGGCTTATTTTATTGATTATGCTGTATTGTTTTAATGCACCGTTCTGGATAGAAATTACCGCAGCGTTATTTGCTGCAGGGTATTTTGCTTTGCATTTTTATTATTACCACTCCGCAAAATATTTATTGGTTATCTGCATCTTCACCATCAGTGGCATAAATTTATTTTTAAATGGTTTTCTTTACCCTGCACTTTTAAAATATCAAATGGGCAGCAATGTGGGTAAATGGATTTATACCAATAAACTTCCGGTAAAAAAGTTTTTTGTTTATCAATATGAAAATCCATGGTCGCTTGGTTTTTACAGTCAGGGCAATATTCAAAAACAGGATTCTATTGCCAACATTTCTGCAGGAGACTATATTATAACAGATGAAAAAAAGTTACACGATTTTGACAGCAGTGGAAAAAAATATACTATTTTATATACGGGAGAAGATTTTCATATATCCGGTTTAAAACTTAAATTTATAAACCCCTTTTTTCGTAAAACACAGGTAATAAATTATGCTGTTATTAAGGTTCGCTAAAGGCATTTAAATTACAGGCTTTATATTTGTCAGCAAAATCGTTGAGTATAAATTACGATTTTCAATAATAAACCATGTCTGACGTATTAATTTTAATGTTCCTGATTTTTATGAATGC
>JANLQE010000103.1:0-37949 GCA_031367625.1 Bacteroidota bacterium | reverse complement strand
GAAAATTATATTTCATCTCCACAAAATCTTATTGATAAAATCAGTTTTCAATTATACAAAACTTATGATGGGGAAAGTTTTCACGATGTTGCCAATAGCTGGGGAAAAGTTGCTGAAGAATTAATGCAACGGGATGATTTTGGAGCACCGCTAACAGAAAATAATAAATGGCTTGATAAAATTTTGGAAAGTGTGATTGCAGCTGATGATAATGAACTACAAGCCGCAAAAAAAATTTATTACTATATTTTAAACAATTATACCTGCACTAACCATTATAATAAATACATCAAAACATCATTGCAGGATGTTGTAAAGAAAAAAAGCGGCACCGTTGGCGATATAAACTTATTACTGACAGCGTTACTAAACCGCAATAAAACAGATGCCTTACCTGTTTTGTTGAGTACGAGAGATTTTGGACGTAATAACCCCTCGTATCCCTTAATGGAAAGACTGAATTATATTATTTGCAAAGCAAAAATAAATTCTGTTGATTACTACCTTGATGCAACAAAGCCATTTTTAAGTTTTGGTAAACTTCCATTAGAATGCTATAATGGCCATGCACGGGTAATTTCAAAAGATACAACAGCAGTTTATTTTTTAACTGACTCACTTAAAGAAACCAACTCTGTAAGTGTAGTTATAGTAAATAAATATAAAAATGAAATAGAAGGTAATTATAACCATACAATGGGATTCTTTGAATCTTTAGATACAAAAAATAAAATAGCTGCATCCACATTAAGCGATTACAAATCAGCAATAATAAAGTCCTATCCCGAAGATGTATTGATAAAAAATATTCAGATTGATTCACTTCAATTGCCTGAAGAACCCTTATCTGTAAAATATGAGCTTAAATTGAAAGCTTTTGAGCAGGCAGATATAATTTATTTTAACCCAATGTTGGGCGAAGCAATAAAAAGTAATCCCTTTATTGCAGCAGAGCGTTTTTACCCGGTGGAAATGCCCTACACTATAGATTATATTTATACCCTGAATATGGAAACCCCAAATGGATATAAAGTTGATGAGGTGCCAAAATCAGTCCGGCTCAATTTTAATGAGGATGAGGGCATGTTTGAATATTTAATTTCAAACAGCGGAGAAAATATTCAGATGAAGTGCAGACTGGTATTTAAAAAAACAAATTTTTTAAATGAAGATTATCAGCCGCTTCGGGATTTTTACAGCTTTATAGTAAAAAAAGAAGCGGAACAGATTGTATTTAAAAAAATAAAATTATAGTATGAAAAAATATTTTTTTATGGCCGCTATTTTTATGCCGGTATTTTTATTTGCTCAAAATTATGCTGTTGGATTTATACCAGATTCTTTATTTAAAAATGCCAATGTTGTGCAACGTTTTAAAGAAACAAAGATTATAATTCATTCCATAAATTCCGCCACTGTAAAAACGAAATATGCATATACTGTATTAAATGAAAAGGGAAATGATGTTGCCGAATATGTTAGTTTGTATGATAATTTTGAAAAGCTGTCAGAAGCCTCCGGTAAATTATTTGATGCATCTGGGAAACAGATAAAATCTGTTAAGAAAAAAGATATGGAAGATATAGCTTACGACGATAATTTCAGTTTAATTGGCGATGCCCGGATAAAAAGACATAATTTTTACTGCAAACAATATCCCTACACAATAGAGTATGAACAGGAAGAAGAGTATAAAGGTATTTACGAATTTCCCTCATGGAGTCCTATTTCCGGCACTAATTATTCTGTTGAGAAAAGTATTTTTTTTATAGAGATGCCTGTTGATTATAAGCTACGTTACAAACTGATTAATGGCGCAAAAGAACCAACAATAAACAAAACTGAAAAAATTAAAACATTGAAATGGGAGGCAGGCAATATTGCCGCACTGGATTACGAACCTTTTCAGCCTTCGGTAAAAAAATTTACATCATCAGTGTTAATTGGCCCTGATGATTTTGAATATGGAGGATACAGGGGCAATTTAAGTACCTGGGATAATTATGGAAAATATTATGCTGCACTTTACAAAGGCAGAGATGTGTTGCCAGGCAATATAAAGAGCCAGGTTCATGAGCTTACAGACGGGCTTACTAACAGAGAACAAAAAATAAAAGTGTTATATAATTATTTGCAGAAAAATACACATTATATAAGTATTCAGTTAGGCATAGGTGGCTTACAACCTTTTGAAGCATCATTTGTGGCAGAAAAAAAATATGGAGATTGTAAGGCATTAAGTAATTATATGGTTAGTTTATTAAAAGAAGCAGGCATTAAAGCAAATCTTGCAATAATATATGGAGGAAAAGGATTCAGGGAATTGTATGAAGATTTTCCGAAACACTATTTTAACCATGTTGTGGTATGTGTGCCAAATGAAAAAGATACTACCTGGCTTGAGTGTACTTCGCAAACAGAGAGCGCTGGCTATTCAGGTTCTTTCACCGGTAACCGTAAAGCATTACTGATTACTGATGATGGTGGCAAACTGGTAAATACCCCCAGCTATTCTTCTGCTGATAATTTACAAATCAGAAAAGTAAATGCAACCATTGATGAAAATGGAAATCTAACTGCAGATGTTTATACTCATTTTACAGGTATGCAGCAGGAACTGCAGCATAGCCTCTTGAACGACGCTACTGCCGAACAAAGGCAAAAATACCTGAATACCAAAATAAATCTTCCTACCTATAACGTTAATAAAATTGAATACAAAGAGACAAAAGGAAAAGTGCCTGTTATAGATGAATACCTTAAAATAACCGCAGAAAATTATGCCGCCGTTACGGGCAAAAGACTGTTCATCCAACCCAATCTCTTTAATAAAGAATCAAAATTACAAGGTAATGAGAACAGAAAGTTTGCAATAGAATTAAGGGAAACTTACAGAGATGCAGACTCCATATACATAAAAATACCAGCCGGTTATAATGTAGAATCAATGCCTAAAGATATTGGGATAGTAAATAAATTTGGCAACTACACTATAAGTTACAAAATGAAAAATGATCTTATTGAATTAGTAAGAAGTATGGAACAAAACCAGGCAACATTTCCACCCGCCGATTATGCCGGAATTGTAAATTTTTTTGATATCATGTACAAAGCAGACAGGGCAAAGATTGTACTGGTAAAAAACCAATGATAACGGGTACTCCCATTTTAAAAACGTTATCTAAAGGATAGGTAACTAAACCGGACTTGGCGATTGCACTGCACTGCCCTTTTCAATTTTGTGTAATTTTTTAAAAGACTGTTTTATATGCCTGGTATTTTGGGCAAGGTAAACCGCCGGAAAAGCAGTTATACAACCTATAAGCGCCCCCGCCAATATATCAATTAAAAAATGTTGTGCAAGGTAAATTCTTGAATATCCTGCCAGTACCGCCGCAAATAATAGTGGCAGTTGCCAGTTTTTATTTTTAAGGGTTAGTATTAATACAGTAGTAAAGGCAAAGGCAGTTGTGGTATGCCCGGAAGGAAAGCTGGCGTAACCGGATAACGAAACGTTTTGTATAAAGTGCAGGTATTGGCCATGCTCAAAAAAAAGTTTTGGCCTGGGGGAATTTACTAAATTTTTGATCACCTGTACAGCAAGGCCCGATAATAGAAAAGCATACAACAATGCTAATGCCTGTTGTTTTTTCTTAAAGTAAAAATAACAGGCCGCTATAATGGATATTGCAAAAATGCCATCCCCAAAAAATGTATAATTAATAAAAAATACATTGAGCCAAAAAGGATGATAACTGTTTAAAGAAATAAAAGTTGCAGTTTTACCACATATAAGTAATGAAAAAAAACCTGTAAGCAGCACCAGTAAAAAACCGCTAAAAAACATTCTGTTATTACGTAACCTCATCAATAAATTTTCCATTTTTGCATATTTACAACATGCAAGGTATCTATGCAGGTTTACCTTTATGTTATGTATGTATTAAGCCAATGTTATAAAAAATTAAAACCCTAAAAAGAAGAATTAGTTTAGGCTATCTCTGCATTTGCAATGGCACTACTGCAATGTATTTATCATTTCTTCAGCAAAGCCAAAGGATAAAGTGATGCCTGCGCCACCCAGGCCATTTACTATATATACACCTTGCCCGGGTGAATAAAATAAATCGGTATCTCCGTTAGTAAGTTTAGGATATATTCCATTCCAGCTTTCTGTTATTTGCCATTGTTTAAACCTTGCAATTTTTTTAAGATAAGAGAGAATTAATTCATTGATTTTTTGTTTGTCAAAAGGGTCATGTGTAAGCCCGTATTCATGAGAATCGCCGATTGTTATTTGTCCGTAGTCATTCTGGCATGCCATAACATGGATACCCCAATCAGTATATTCTTCCATTTCATTTTCATAACGCTTTTTTAATAAAGCAAGTGATGGCGCTGTGGCAAAACTTTTATAATGAATTAAAGACAGGCCGCCACACAATGCAGCTCCCATGCGCCATTCATTGGGTTGGGTAACTGTTCGCATCATCTGTAGTTTACATTTTGTAAATGGAAGTTTACTAAAATCTTCAGGATATAAAGTTTCAAAATCAGCGCCACTGCAGATGAAAATATAATCTGCTTCATGCTGCTCTGTGTTACCGATATATGCGCAGGAGTCTGCAATATAACTTACACATTTGCCCCATAAAAATTCCACTCCATATTTTTCTGAAAGATATTCTGTCAGTGCTTCAATGGCTGTAACCGGATTTACTATCATTTCATCTTTACTGTATAATCCACCTAACAAAGTTTGGGTTTCAGCGGCCGCACATATATTTTCTATTTGAGGTTTTGTCAACAATTCAACAGGCCTTTCTCTATAAAATAATTCATGCAATTCTTTCAATACCTGCCATTCATCTTCATGATGGGCAACGTGTACACTCCCTGCTTCGTGATACCATATACCGGCTTCATCACAAATCGTTTTCCATATACTTTTGCTTCGTAATGCTCTTTCATAAAGGTTTCCTGCAGGTTGTCCGATGGGCCATATCATTCCAAAATTTCTTACTGATGCGCCCACCGCTTTTTGATTGCGTTCAATTATTTTTACTTTATATCCTTTTAATGACAATGCTCTTGCAGTAGCTAAACCCACAATGCCTGCACCTATAACGATGGCTGTACGCTGCTCCATAAATTTGTTGTTCTTTTATATTTATTAAAAAAATAAACAGCCGAAATTAAAGTGCCGGTAATTCCTAAAACGGAAAGAATCATTACACTTTGCGAATAAAAAGAAACCCAATGCAGTTTTATTTTAAAGAGTTCTTTACCAAATAATACCAATATGCTTCCAAGGTATCCGAACGAATCGGCGAGATACATTAAAAAACCTACATTCCCTTTAAAGTGAAATGCTGCAATCATTCTTTCAAATAACAAACAATTAAAAGGGATATAGGCGAGGTATAATCCCAGGCCTACAAGCATCATCCAGCTAACAGGCAGCAACAGATGCACAGAAAAAAGCCAGGTGGAAATGCCGGTTATTGCAAAGCCTGCAAAAATTAAAATATGTGCTGTAAGAAAAGCAGTGAAATTATTTTTTATAAATACCATCGCAGCAATAATAACCAACACAATAAGGGTAATGGGGATTTCTGTTTTTGTAAAAATAGCAGCCTCGTTTGCAAAGCCTAACTCGTTCCAGATATCGGCTGCAAAATTATCCCGTAAATCTCTGAAAATGGTAAGAAAGCTGTAAATAATTATTAATGTTACTAACCCTGGTAAAAATGTAATAAATAATTCTTTTCTTTTTTCGGTTGTCATCGGTATTCTTTCATTTCTCAACTGCACATCATTAAGTGTGGGGGGTGGAATTTTTTCAATTAAATAAATACAAATCAGCAATGGAATAATAAAAACCAGGCCTGTAATAAAAGGCACCCAGAATTGGGTAACGCTGAAGTGCAGCATAATATATTTTGCCACGGATTTTACAAAGCCCGATGAAAAAATAAAACTTACGGCTAATGCAGCGCCGATAAAATCTGTAGCCCGCCTGCCTTCAACGTAAGAAAAAACAATACCCCATATCATGCCAAGCGGAAAACCATTTATAAAAAGAAAAATAATATTATATGGCGCCGGAATAATTGCAAAAAAAAATAAGGCTACCCATGAAATACTTATCAGTAATAAAATAATTTTCCACCGGTTAAAACGTTTTAATTCAGCTATAAATTTTATACCATAAAATTTGCTTGCTGTATAACCAATAGTTTGGCTTATAACCAAACAAACTTTATAATTGATACCTAAAAAAGTTAACCCCTCAAATGTTCCGACGGTAAAAGGTTTTCTAAAGGCATAAACAATTGCATACGTTAAAAAGCTAACCACTGCTGCATAAATTGCAACAAGGAATTGATTATTAAAAAAAAATTTTACGCTGATATTTTTATTTTGCAAAAATGGGTGTATTTAAAATAAGTGGTAATTCAGAAAGGTCGTCAATAACAGCATCTGCATCATAAGTCAGCAGTTGTGTTCTCGTAAAAGCACCTGTGCTTACGCCAACTACCAAACCACATCCCGCCATTCTTCCTTCCATAATATCTACTTCGGTATCTCCTATTTTGGCAACATGATCAGGGTTTTTCACACCGGTTGCTTTCATTACAGCAATAATCATTTCCGGCGATGGCCGTCCGTTGTTAACTTCATCGCTTGAAATAACAAAATCTATTAGCCGGGTTTTATTCCAGCCAAGCCGTTTTAAAATGGTGTCTGTAATTTTTTTTGAAAACCCCGTATTAAGGGCTACTTTAATATCGTTTGCCTGCAATTGAGAAAAAATATATTCCGCATTATCCATTGGCAGCAGTGCTGTGTCATTTTCATAAAATTCAACCATTGTATCTATAAATACGGAATGAATCTCTTCTACCAGGTTTTTTGACTTATTAATTTCTCCCGGATAAAATTTTTCCAGCAGCATACTTATGGCTACTGGCTTTTTATAACCCATAAGGCGGTTTACCTCTTTTCGGGGTGCATTGTATCCGAAATTATTTAATGCATTTATAAATGCATCTGCGATGTTGCCGTTATCTTTTACAGTAGTGCCGGCTATATCAAACACTACTAATTTTATATTTGTATTTTCCATTTTAAAAGGTTTATGCGTTAACGTCAATGAAGTATTATTTTTCTAAATGATTAATGATTAATTTATGGAAATAGTCAAGTGTTTCTTTTACCGGGTAATCTTCCTGCTTCGCCATTTCATCGCAGTGGCGCATTATTATAAAATCTGTAAATAATTCATCCTCTTCAAATAAAAGTGCCTCCGCAGCATTCATTTTTCCTCCCTGGTATTCCAGTGTTTTTTTACTGGCTTCAGAAAGCCCGTTAAAATATTCAGCGTTTTTAAAAGTGAGATAGCGTTTTGCAGCTACATGATTTTCTACCAACCGGGTAATACGTTCAGAAAACCCACGCTTGGCTAAAAAATCTGAACCAATTTTTTCATGATCAATAATTCCAAAATTATTCATTGTATTACCGGCATTGCCGGCAACACAAATATGGCCGATATCGTGTAAAAAAGCAGCCAGAATAATTTCATCATCATAGCCTCCATGCGTGGCTATACCCGCCGCCTGAACCATGTGCTGCAACTGTGTTATTTTTTCTCCGGCATACTCACTGCTGCCATGTTTTTTATATAGCTCAATAATATTATCAGCAACTGATACTGATTTTACAGAAGGCATAATTTTATTTTTAGCAGCATTAATTTATTAAAAAATTATCTCTTTGGCCACCGGATGCTCAGCTACAAATTGTAAACCCAAATAAGAAGCAAAGGTTGCGGCAAATTGTTTTTGATAGAGCTGATGTTGTGTTTTTATTTCGCCTGCGGGCTTTGTATCCGGCCCAATTACTGCAAACCAAATCTGGCCGGCACCTTCAACTTTTGCTCCATGATGCTGCCATTCTTCTTTTACTTTATCTCCCCTGCCATGATCGCAGGTGATAAAGAGTGTAGTTTTATTTTTGTACTGTGGGGTGGATTGAATATAATTCCAGAGATCCTGCAGCATTTTATCTTCGGCATGCGCACTTTGTAAATATAAATCATACATACCTGCATGTGCCAGATCATCTGTTTCATCAAAAGCAATGTAAAGAACTTTAGGTTTATATGTTTTCAGGTATTCCCGTGCAGCAATGTAAGTGATCACATCCGGGCGCACACCAATAGGGCGGGTGGTTAAAAACTGCCAGTCATTAATTAATTGAAATTTTTCGGCGGCAAATTTTAAAGTATCTGTATCAGCATTTACATAAACACCGCTTCGTTTATTATTAAGAATATATGGAAAAACATCCCAGGTAGTAAATGCCGCTACTTTTCCCTGGTATCCTTTTTGTTGATTAATAAATTCCAGTACATTGGTATTTGCATTCCAGCGTTTATCGTTTGAATTTACACTGTCATCCGGGAAACCGGTAAATATTTCGTTGTACCCCGGATAAGAAAACCGGTAGGGGTTGGCTACATTCACATCATTATTATAATTTCTGTTACCATGCAGTTGTCCTTGGGCAGCGATAGTACTCCATAAAAAAGGGAATAGTTTTTTCCGTCTTTCACCTGCATCTTCTCTCCAGAAGGCAGTGGCAGTTTCAGCGCTATCCCTTGTAAATTTTTTATTGGTTAATAAAGCCTGATCGGCCCCACCAAAAACTTCCTGCCAGCGCATGCCATCCAGGGTAACAACAACAATATTTTCTGTTTTTTTTGTTGTTTGTGCAACAGTAACAAAGGGAAAAACAAAAAAGATAAAGTACAGAGAACACTTTTTCATTAATGATATTTTAGTAATTAAAAAATTAAATAAAAGCGGATCCTCCAAAAAGAGGCTCCGCTACAAACTAACGCATGAGAAAACTTCATTCGAAACAAAATTATAAGTAATCTTTTTTAAGCAAAACTTAGAAAAGTTTCGCCTTCTTGCTTGCTGTAAAACGAGAGCATGAGAAAATTTTTAAAAAATTATTGTACTACCCACATTTTTGCATTTATATTATCATTACCGCTATATTGGCGTTGTACGGCTTCGGTATAATTAGTTTTATTGGTATTAAGTTCAGATGCAGGATATTGATACCGTAGTGGAATAACCCCGCTATTACCTATACCAGGCCCGGTTAAAAAAGAAGGCACACCGGTTCTGCGCCATTGGTAGTAACCTTCAAGGCCTGAGTTGCGGCCAAAGGCTAAATATTTTTGTAATAATATTTGATTTAATCCTGCTGTATTATTACCAGCATATTTTACTGTAGATTGATTAAAATAGGTAGCATAACTAAAATTAACAGTGTAGTTAATGTAATCGCCAGGTGCTGTTGTTCTTAAAAAGCTAACCGTATTGCTGCCGTCTGTAATACCATAAAAACTAAACATGGCTTTTATTCCTTTTTGATACCAGTCTTCTGCATTACCCGTAGTCCATCCACGGTTAATGGCTTCACCAATATTCAAACACATTTCGGGGTAGCTTATAATAAAAGTATTTTCTCCGGTAAGGCCATCATAATATCTTTTACGGCCGATAGTTGAGTATAAGCCTGCAACTACTTTTCCTCCCATTGTACTCAAATCCTCGCCATTACTTGCGCCCACAAAAGATCTAAAGTCTGTGTCTGCAAATCCTAAACCTCTTGCAGGGTCTGCCACTTTCATGGCACGTAAATCGTTAAGCGATGATAAATTATTTAACCAGGTTGCCGCTACACATAAACGGAGTGCATCGTTGCCATAGTTCTGGCTGTTGTTGGGATATTGATTAAATGCAGCATTATAAACGTATTCCAGGTTATCGCTCATATCTGTCATAATTGGATATTTGACAGGATTGGTTACAGTTTCGTTGAATTTTTGTTTGATGTTTAAATCTGCATCTGTTTCTTTTTTACTTAAATGCATAAGCAACCGCAGTTTATAGGTATTTACAACTTTTTGCCATTGCCTTAAAGATTGTAACCCGTTTTTAGGGCTGGCTACGTTTTCTTTATAAAAAAAATCACCGAGTATATTATCATTAGCAACATTTATTAAAGCAGTCATTTGCGTATTGGCATCTTCAAGTAATTGCAAACTCTGTTTAAAAATATCTTTTTGTGTATCGTATTTTGGTGTTTGATTATTTAAGCCTTTGAGTGCTTCGCTCATTGGCAGGTCGCCGACTTTTAAACTCATTTGTGTAAAAAAGTAGGCTTTAAAAAATTTGGCTAATGCACTGTACGGGTTATTATCTCCTGAAGCCTTTTTGGCTTCGTTTTCCATGGCCACTACATTTCTTAAAGCGCCATAGTTTAAATTTGCCGCACCCGTCCAATACTCATTGTTGCCATAATAGGTATAAGATGATAAAGTGAACTGGCAGAATTTATCTGCATCGCCACCAGGAAAAACGGGCAAGTCATTTTCTACCTGGCGTAATAATAAATATGCAGGAACGGCTGAAGGCAAATTGGGATTATTGGCATACTGATCAAACTGTTTTTTACAACCTGAGCCCATTACCCCAATGGCGAATGCTGCAACGGTAATGAATTGTATTTTTTTCATTGTATAATTTTTTTAGATTATTTTTTTTAGATTATTTTTTTTAGAAAACAACATTTAAATTAACACCATAACTTCTTGTGGTAGGTGTTTGAAGATTTTGCTCCCGGTTATTTCCATTATAAATATCTCTTCCGGAATATTGATCCACATCAATATCATGGAATCGTGATGGGAAAAAGTAAAGCAGGTTTCTGCCCACTAATGAAAAATCTATTTTGCTGATGTATGATTTTTTACCTAATAATTTTGCCGGCAAAGAATAGGTGATCACCAGCTCTCTTAATTTGGCATAGGTTTTTGCCACTGATGTATGCTCAAAGTCATTAAAGAAACTGCTCACATAATCCTGTATATATTTTGCAGTAGAAGCATTTGGTTTAAACTGCAAATCTTTATAATTGGTAATAACTCCTGTTACAGGATCGTATTGAATAGTTGTTCCGTTTGATATTTGTACACCCTCACCTATATACGTTCCTTTAAATCCTGGATCATTATAATGATGAAACTCGTAGTCTCTGGCTTCTCCTACTTTACCCTCAATGGTTTCTATATTACTGCCGCCTTCTATTGATTTTCTTTTTACCCTGTCCTGTATAATTCCTCCTACTTTTCCATCAAACTGAAAGGATATGCTGAACGTTTTATAAGAAACCTTATTATTAACTGCCCAGCTCCAGTTCACATCTCCATTACCAACATACTGGCTTTTGGGTAAATAAACCGGGTATCCTGCACTGTTATTAATTACCTGGCCATCTGAGGTTTTTGCTTCTACTTTTGCAAATAATTTATCTACCCTGTCTCCCTGGTGAAACTGGTAGCTTTCAAAATTAGCAGGCAGGTCTTTATAGATTTCTTTGTAGGTAGACCAGTTAACCAAAACGTCCCAGCGTAATCCATTTTGTTTCTGAATGGGTGAGCCACTCAGGGATAATTCAGCACCAGATAGCTTTGTTTTAATGGCGTTTGTTGTAAAGCCGGTAAGCCCGGTTGTTTGCGAAATGGGTAAGTTTACAATACCCGGCCCTTTTATATTGTTATAATAGGTGGCACTGAAACTCAGGCGGTTTTTTAAAAACTTAATATCCATACCATACTCAGTGCTGGTAAGTTCTGATGATTTTACATCAGGGTCAATTTTATTGCCCGGTGCATAAGCACCCGTTTGATTATTATACACTGTACCAATACTGTAAGCCGGATCGGATAATGAATACGAAGGCCCGCCATATACTGATACATAAGGGGCGCCATAATCTAAAGGATAACCAGCAGGGCCTATGTATGAAGTGGTATTAGGCGATTTTGCAGAAGCATAACTTGCCCTGAATTTTAAAAAGCTGACAGCATTGGGCAGTTTTATATAATCTGAAACAACACTTGCTGCAGAAACGGATGGGTAAAAATATATATTGTTACTGGAACGTAAGCTGGAATGCTTATCCTCTCTGCCTGTTGTTGTAACTGATAAATAGTTTTTATAATCAAAAGTTAAAGAGTAGTATGCACTTAATACAAGCATATCTGCATTGTAGCTAAAAGCTTTAACTGGATTTAAAGTATTGGAAAAAGAATAAAGACCTGGCACATTTAAATAATCTGTGGTAACAAAGCTGGAGTTGTATTTAAAATTTCTGGCATTAATACCAGCAACCGCATTAATTGCCAGGCTTTTGCCTACTTTACCATTATACTTTACTAATCCCTCTATATTATTATCAACCAGGGAGCGCCTGTCTTCCCTGTAATCGCCTCTGTTTCCTTCACGCCCATAAGGATGAGCAGAGTAAGGCAATTTTTCGTTGCGTAAAACATCATTGGTACTTATGTTGCCACGAATGGCGGCTTCAATATTTTTATTGGCTTTATACGTTAAACCTACATTGCCATATATATCCGTTTTATAATGCCCACGCAGCCATTCATAACTCATAAACCATGGATTGTGATAGCGCTGATACTCGGCAAAGTTAGATTGAATACCTTCTTTACCCGGTTGCCAGTAATTTTTTATATCGGGCGCATTAACATCCCAATCCGCACCCGTCCAAATGGTGAGATTATAAATAACACTATTTGGCCCATATCCTACATCCGGAATGTTGGGCGTAAACTGGCGGTTATAATTTAAGCCGCCTTCTATTTTAAATTTAGAACTTAGATCGTAACTGGTATTAATATTAAAATTGGCGATATCTAATTTCGTATTTGGAATAATTCCTTTTTGATGACTTTCACTTACCGACATCCTTATGCTGCCGCGATCACTGGCAGCAGCAAAACTGAGATTATTGGTGGTAAGAACACCCGCCTGTATAAAATTTTTAAGATTGTCTTTTCCTCTCTGGAGGTAAGGAGTTGCTGTTCTTAAACCTGTTACCGGGTTAATAGGGCTGTTGTATTGAGGAATCAGTTGCCCTTCAAATTTTGGTCCCCATACATCATAATCTCCATCATTAATACCACCACCTTTTCCATCACCAAAAGCATATTGGGAATAGTCGCCACCGCCATATAATGCCTGTGTTTTAGGAATGGCAATAAAACCCTTTTCCATCTGGGTGCTTGAATTAAATTCAATAGTATATCCTTTTGCATTCTTCTTTCCTTTTTTAGTGGTGATAAGGATAGCACCGTTTTGTGCCCGGCTACCATACAATGCTGTTGCTGCCAGGCCTTTTAATACGGTATAGGTTTCTATATCATCCGGGCTTATGTTCCAGGTATCGGATGTGATGGGCATTCCATCTACAACATATAAAGAGATATTTCCTCCACGCAATGATACTGCAGGTGCAGCAAGTATTTCTCTGGATATAGCCACATCAAGGCCGGCTACTTTACCCACCAAACCGTTTATGGGATTGGGTTCTCTTGCCTTTACCAGATCTGAACCTTTTATTTCCTGTACAGCATAACCAAGACGTTTGGCTTCTCTTTTTATACCCAATGCCGTTACCACTACTTCATTCAGCGACCTGGTATCTACAGACATTTCTATCAGCAGGTTATTATTATCTGCTGTAATTTTTCTTTCTTCCGCCATCATGCCTGAAGTTGTAAACAAAAGCACATCGCCCTTTTTGGCATCTATAGAAAAGCTTCCGTCATTGCCGGTATTTATTCCTTTGTTTGTTTTTTTTACCATTACAGAAACAGAAGCTAAAGGAGACTTATCTGTCTTAGAAATTACTTTACCTGTAATCTGCTGACCAAAAACCAATCCAGGTAAAAAAGCTGCAGTATTGAGCATTGCAACCTTTATGAGAGTAGAAATTTTTAAACGCATATAGTTTTGTTTTAAGTGAATTACCTCTTTAAATTATTTAGCAAAACTATTTTCGGTATGTAAATAAATTGTGCATTTTAGTTTAACTATTCATCAACATAACATTAAATAAATAATAACAAATTTAGCGGTGATTTGAAATTTCAAAAAAAATTGCACTGACTTTAATTTTTAATTAAAGTCAGTGTTTGTATTGCAACAAAATATAAAGTAGAAAATTAAATGGGATGACAACCGGGGTTAGGTTTCATTTAAAAAATTGCGGTACCAATGACCGGAGGATTTAATAATTCTTTTCTGGCTCTCAAAATTTACATACACAAGCCCGAATTTTGGATAGTATCCTTCTGCCCATTCAAAATTATCCAGCAGGGTCCATATAAAATATCCATTTACTTTAACCCCTTCTTTTTTAGCCTGCAGCAGTTGGGTTAAATTGTCAATTATAAACTGTGTTCTTTTATGATCTTCTATTTTTCCGCCTGTAATTTCATCTTTAAATGCAGCGCCATTTTCTGTAACTATCAATTGAGGAATATTTTTATACTCTCCAAATTTCTTCAGCACATGATACATAGCTTCAGGGTATATCTCCCAGTTCATTAAAGTTGTTTCAACATTTCTTTTATCAGCTTTTACAATTTTTGCTTTTACAAAAGGCATTAAAGAACTGTGGGTCACTAATTCTCTGGTATAATTTTGTATGCCGATAAAATCCATGTCAAAAGCCAGTTTAGTTTCGTCGCCAGGTTTCATAAACTGTTCAATCCTTTGTAATATTTTCAAATCTTCTGTAGGATAACCCATTCCCAGCAGTGGCTCAATGAATAAACGGTTTAATAAAGCATCTACTTTTTTTGTAGCAGCAATATCTTTTTTTATAAACCGGTAAGGCTCTAAATACGAAGATGAAAATGTTGTTCCTATATTACTTTGCCGCAGTAGTTGCCTGATGATTCTTCCTCCTTCTGCCTGGCATAATGCTGCATGGTGTACTGCAGATAAAAAATTTCGTAATCCTTTTTTTCCGGGGGCGTGTATTCCTAAAAAGTATCCGGCACCTGTAAAAACCATTGGTTCGTTTAATATGATCCAGTTCTTTACCCGGTCACCAAAATACCGGCAGCATACTTCGGTATAATTACTAAACCATTGTACAATATTTCTGTTTGTCCATCCACCCTCCGCTTCTAAAGATTGTGGAAGATCCCAGTGGTATAAGGTTACCCATGGTTCGATACCAAGTTTAAGAGAATGATCAATCAGCCGGTTATAAAAATCAATTCCTTTCCGGCTAACTCTGCCGGTTCCTTCAGGAATTATTCTACTCCACGAAATGGAAAAACGATGATTAGGAATATTTAAACTTTTTATTACCTGAATATCTTCCGGATATTTTTTGTAAAAATCACACGCAACCTGTCCATGCGCTTTCTGAAATATTTTCCCGGGCTTTTTTACAAATTCATCCCAGATAGAAGGGCCCTTTTCATCAATATTATACGCACCTTCTATTTGGTAGGCAGCCGTAGATACACCCCACTTAAAATCAGTACCAAAGTCTGCTTTTGTAAGAGGCATTATCAACTGGAAATTTGATTAATGATTTTACCAAAATTTAATTGCTTAAATTTTTTTAGAGAATAGGGCGCTTCCCCTAATGTAATTTCCCTGGGTTCCTGCTTTGATTTATGATGCTTCAAAAATACCTGATCAATTATCTGCCCGGTTATATCCGGATATTCAATGGATAGATTTCGGGAAAACATAACCCAATTTTTTATTTTTTTAATGCTTTTTGATTTCAAATTTTTTAAAACAGTGATCCCCATTTTTTGTAAAGCTGCGGCATTGCACTGCTGTTCATACTGGCCTTTCATAGGCACTACCAATAATTTTTTTTTCAGGAACATAGCTTCTGAGGGTGTTTCAAATCCGGCTCCGCAAAGAATACCAGTGCAGGTTACCATGCTTTTAATGAAAGCCTCATTATTAACTGGATGGAAATGCACATTTTTTTCTTTAAATGATTTTGTGGCGTACTTTGAAAATACTTCCCATTCTATTTCTTCGATATTGCCAAGTATTTTTATGATGCGCTTATCTGAATAAGCAGGAAGATAAACCGTGTAATGGCCCTTATCTGCAGGTTGTACATTCCGTATCTGTGTTCTGATTACAGGAGTAAATATATTTTTATCATAGCATTCAAAATGAAACCCATATTGTTCTGTAACAGGTGCATAATTTTTTAAAACGATTGCCCCTACAACGTCTTTCTTTTTTGGCTTTGGAGCCTTTTTATTAATGACGGCTGCCTGGTGACTTAAGCCTATACATTCTTTATGTTTTAATTTACAGGCCCATGCACTCACTGGTTCAAAATCATTTATTACAATATCATACTCTTCCACATTCAAACTTTTAATCTCCTTATATAACCGCCTCAGGTTACTCTTTTTATAAGTTTCCAAAAGATCTATACCACCGTTTTTACCAAATACAAAACACAATCCTTTAAATGTATATTTTACCGGGTAAGGTAATTGTATATCAGCTTCAGTACCGCTTACCAGTATATCCAATTCTCCCTTTTGCTGCAGTAAAGGAATTATATCTCTGGCCCTGCTTATATGGCCGTTACCGGTTCCCTGTATTGCATATAGTATTTTCATGATGCTTTCATTGTATTAAAACCTGCCAGAATTGTTTCAAATAATTGTGTACTGGTGGGATCTTCTTCTTCTTCTTTATGCTGTTTCATTTTATAAACATCAGCTTCATCAAATTTGTAAAGGCTCCAGTTGCCGCCTGTGTATTCAAGTGCGGTTAGGTTTTCTATCCAGTCACCGGAATTAAGATATAATGTACTTCCATTGCCTGTACATACTTCCCTTATTTCAGGCTGATGAATATGACCGCATATAACATAATTATACCCGTTATGAATAGCTATGTCGCTTGCTGTCTGTTCAAAATTATTAATAAATTTTACTGCTGACTTAACACTATTTTTAATTTTTTTTGAGAGAGAAAGTTTGCCTTTTTTAAAAAATTTTAGTGATATAAAATTTACAAACCTGTTGATGAGGATTAGCGAATCATAACCTGCGGCGCCTAATTTGGCCAGCCATTTTGAATGCTGCATAATAACATCAAACACATCGCCATGAAAAAACCAAGCAACTTTTTCATCTTCAAGAGGCAGTATCAGTTTATCAACGATGCTGAAAGAACCCATTTTAAAACCCGAAAATTTTCTCAGCATTTCATCGTGATTCCCCGTGATATAGTAGATTTTAATTCGCTTACTCATCCAATATATCAAATGTTTGATAACTTTCATGTGGCTTTTAGGCCAATACCTTTTATTAAATTGCCAGATATCTATAATATCACCATTTAGTATTATTGTTTTAGGCTTAATGCTTTTTAGATAAAATAATAATTCTTTTGCATGGCAGCCATAAGTACCCAGGTGCACATCGGATATTACAACGATATCAACATTTCTTTTTTTTTGCTTCAAAGCTATTGTATTTTAAAAAATTTCAGCGGAGAGTAAAAGGCGGTAAAACGATGGAGGAATAATCTAACCATGAGGTTAACTAAGAAGAAGTGTAATCTTTTCATGTGGATCAGGTTTTTATATTCTGGTTTTATTTACGCACAGTTATTTATTTTCGTTTACACATTTATTACACCATAAAGAAACAAACTCAATGTGAATAAACCCTTATGAAAACATTAAGCAAATATTAATAAACAACAGATTTACGTGATGATATTTTCTGCCAGGTTTTTTTTATCAATACAATATATTGTTTACGAACAATTAAATTATTGTATATAATTTTTCTTCTGCTGCCCATCAGTATTGTATTCATCAGTAGAAATATATTTTCCGGATGTATCCTTATTAAATTAAAAGAGGGGGTTCGGGTTCTACAGGCTTTTATAATTTATAAAAAAATATATAGCCGAAATTAACAGCGCTTTTGATAGAATATTATGCTGGAAAGTTGCTCACCGTTCTTACACAATTTTTTAAAACCGAAACTGAAGCCTGCAGGTAAATACATCATCTTTTACATCGCTGGTATAGCCCGGAAGCTGTGTTTTTTCATTAGTTATTTTATCGTAGTATAAAACTAATTTCAAATTTTCATTCATGTAATAAATGTACCCAATACCAAAAGTATTGTATTTAATATTTGTGCTGTTAATGTTTGTTCCCGGTTTTCCAATATCGTTTTTGGCAACATGGGTATTAGGATCGTACCAATCATATTTTAAAACTAACTGGTGTTTTTCATTTACGATATTTTGTAACAGATAAAAGAATGCTCCGTTAAACTTTCTGATATAATACGGCTCTGTAACAATAAGGGCAGGCGTTTCAGAAGTTAAAGCTGTGGCAGTTTGGGTTCCCGCCCAATACTCTGCCCTCCATTCGGTAGCACCCCATTTATGTTTAAGCTTAAATTGAATATCTGCACCATAATATTTACGTGGGGCTTCTTTATTAATGTTTGCTGCAGAAGAATCGATGACAAAAGCTTTATCACCAGCTGTATTAATTCCATTGCTATATAAATACTTTGTTGTTTGTATAAAGCCGCCATTAAAAAATGAAAGGCCACCAGATATAAAAAGGGTTTTATGAATGGAATAAGGTTTAATAGTGAGCCGGGAAATAAGATCTTTATAGCTGTCATATTCACCATTTGTGCCCAGTGTTCCCTGGCCGTTAAATAAACCTGCATCCAGTTTAAAATGTTTTAAAGGATTATCTTTTTTACGTGGCTCAAAAGAAACCATAGCACCCAGGTCCCTTTCTCCTTTCATTAATGTCTGGCTCATTCTTCCCCGTTCCGGGCTTTCCCTGTCACTGCTTCCCAAATTTAATTCGTAACCAAAAGGCCTGGCAAACATTCCGGCAGTGAATGAAAATAATTGCCATTTATTTTCGTGAATTCTACCCCAAAAATCCCTTATGCCAAATCCCTTTTCTGTTCCATCCAATTGCATGGCTAATTGTAAAAAAGGATGTTCATTTTTATCTGTTCGTATATAATCCACTCTTAATCTTCCCCGGCGTATAACAAAACGGTTGTTTACATTGGCTGAAAAATCGCCACCGTCAAAGCTTTTTTCGCCTTTTATTTGGGCTGCCTGAAATTGAAATTGTGTATAACCGCTTATTTTTATCCTGTTGAATTTGTTATATAACTGAAGCATCCCTTTCCCCATATTTGTACTGGTATCTACCATGTCCATTAAAAACTGAGCTTTGGTAAGCAGGCAAGAGCAGATGAAGAGTATAAAAAAGATTATTTTTCTCATGGTTAGTATTAAATTTGTTTTAATAAATAATAAAACAATATTACCTCTATGTTACCAAATTATTATCAATTATAATAATGGATTCTGAAAAAGCTATAATTCTATTTTTGCTCAAATCTAAAAAAATCAAATGGCACTCAACTCTATTCTTAAATTTTTTTTACCAAAAGACAGGGTATTTTATCAATTGTTTGAAAGCGTAGCCGAAGAGCTGGTAAAAATGGGGGAAAAATTAAAAGAGATTGTATATGAACCCGACTTTGACCGCAGGGGGAAACTGATAAAAGAAGTAGAAGAAATGGAGCATGTAAATGACGAATATACGCACCGTATTTTTACAGAACTGGGTAGAAATTTCATTACTCCCTTTGACCGGGAAGATATACATTACCTGGCCTCTTCATTAGATGATATTGCCGATTATATTTATGCCGCTGCAAAAAAAATAAATTTTTACCACGTAAACCCTGATGATATAGGGATACAGAAAATGGGCGATTTAATTGCCTTGGGGTGTGTGCAGGTACACAAAGCTGTTACCGAACTGCGCAATATGAAAAATATGCGGCAGATAACCGATGCATTGGTAGCCATCAACAGCATAGAAAACCAGGGAGATGATATTTTTGATATGAGCATTGAAAGGTTGTTTGCCACCGAGCCTGATGCTAAAGAAGTTATTAAGAAAAGAGAGATTTACCAGGTAATGGAAATCGTTACAGATAAATGTGAGGATGCGGCTAATGTGATTGAATCAATAATTATTAAGTATGCTTAACCCTGCATCCATCATTTTATGTCAACGATTCTGATTGTTATTATTTTTCTTGCCATTGCTTTTGATTATATCAACGGCTTTCATGATGCAGCAAATTCTATTGCAACAATTGTATCTACTAAAGTACTTACGCCTTTTCAGGCCGTACTATGGGCTGCATTTTTTAATGTTGTAGCATTTTTTATTTTCAGCGATCATGCAGTAGCTAATACAGTGGCTAAAACAGTAAGGCCCGATGTTGTATCAGGTACGCACGGCATGATTATTATTCTTGCCGGGTTAATTGCAGCAATTTTCTGGAACCTGCTCACCTGGTGGTATGGCATTCCATCTTCCTCTTCTCATACCCTGATTGGTGGTTTTGCCGGCGCAGGCATTGCTGCCGCAGGTTTTGGCAGCATTGACAGCACCATGATATTTAAGACCCTTATTTTTATTGTATTGGCACCTTTAATAGGAATGGTGATTGCCATCTTTATTACTATTGTAACCGTGCAGCGAAGTTTTTGGCTTAAGCTTATTATTATTTCCACTATTGTAGGAGTTTGTGTGGCTTTTGTTCCGTTTAAAAAAGAATTTGAAAGATGGGGCTTACTTAGTATAGGCGTTATTTTTATTCTCTCTTATTTTTATAATTATCTTAAAGGTGAAAGTGCCCAGCGAACCACCAATATGTACAAAAAATTGCAACTGGTTTCTTCTGCAGCTTTCAGTATAGGTCATGGCGGCTCAGATGCTCAAAAAGTGATGGGTATTATTACTGCTGCATTAATTGCCGGTGGCCAAATTAAAACCTTTAGCCAAATGCCCGATTGGGTTCCAATAGTATGTTATTCTGCCATTGGCCTTGGTACCATGAGCGGGGGCTGGAAGATTGTAAAAACAATGGGTACCAAAATTACAAAAGTTACTCCGCTGGAAGGTGTTTGTGCAGAAACTGCCGGTGCCATTACCTTATTTACCGCCGCCAGTTTAGGTGCGCCGGTAAGTACTACACATACCATTACAGGTGCTATTATTGGTGTGGGCGCTACCAGAAGATTAAGTGCCGTAAGATGGGGCGTTACTGTAAATCTTATCTGGGCCTGGGTATTAACCATCCCTGTAAGTGGCCTGCTGGCTGCAGGTGTATATTATTTGCTCAATGCAATTTTATAAAACAAGAGGTCCTGTTTGTTTTGTTTGAAAGGCCACAAATACTGCGGTCTGCCCAAGCCTGGTTAGCTATTGGTAAAAAAACAGGCAGCAAATTTTGCATCAATGTTACCCCCATTCCTAATTTTCTATTCCTAACACTTATTACTTATCAGTTTTTTCCTTTCTTTGCATGATGAAAAAAATATTGGTTACCGGCGGCTGTGGATATATCGGTTCGCACACCATTGTAGATCTTTTACAAAATGGTTTTGCAGTAATTTCTGCTGATAATAACAGCCGCAGCGATGCCGGTATTTTAAAAGGAGTAGAAAAAATAACCGGTATTAAAGTAAAAAATTATTCTGTTGATTTATGCATATTTGATGATACCTGCGCCATCTTTCAGGAAAACCCTGATATAGCAGGCATTATACATTTTGCAGCCTATAAATCTGTTGGCGAATCTGTTGAAAAACCATTACTTTATTTTCAGAATAATTTAGATTCTCTGATAAATATTTTGCGTTGTGCCGCAGAATTTCATGTTCCTCATTTTGTTTTTTCTTCTTCCTGCACCGTGTATGGTAATCCTGATAGTACACCGGTTACCGAGCAAACCCCTTTTAAACCTGCCCAATCGCCTTATGGCAGTACAAAACAAATGGGCGAAGAAATTGTACAGCAGTTAATGAACAGCAGCAGCGGTATGCAGGCCATTTTATTAAGATACTTTAATCCTGTAGGTGCACATCCATCTAACCATATTGGCGAAATAACTGTTGGCAAACCCGCCAATCTTGTACCGGCTATTACTCAAACAGCCATTGGCAAGTTGCCGCAGATGCAGGTATTTGGCAATGATTACCCAACAAAAGATGGAACCTGCGTTCGGGATTTTATTCATGTATGCGATATTGCACATGCACACACACTGGCATTAAATTTTTTAATAGAAAACAAAAATCAAACCAACTGCGATGTATTTAACCTGGGTACCGGCAACGGGTACACGGTGCTGGAACTGATAAAAAAATTTGAAAATATAAGCAACCTCCCGTTAAATTATACTATTTCAGCACGCAGGCCCGGAGATGTAATTGCCATTTATGCCAATAATGATAAAGCAAAAAATCTGCTCGGCTGGGTCACGAAATATACCCTGCAGGATATGCTGCAGACAGCCTGGAACTGGGAACTGAAATTAAAAAAAGACGCCCCATTTATGGTAGAAAAAAGGCTGAATTAAATTAAACAGATGCACTTACCTTGCGACTGAAAAAAATAAAAAAAATAGTATGTTAGATAAAATAGAAGTTACCGGAAATAAAGATACCCGCAGTGGTTTTGGAGATGGAATATTAGAAGCTGCCCGTGCCAATGAAAATATTGTTGCGCTCACTGCTGACCTTGCAGGCTCGTTAAAACTGGGGGGCTTTATAAAGGAATTTCCGGAAAGATTTATACAATGTGGCATAGCAGAAGCTAATATGATTTGTATAGCTGCAGGGCTTACTATTGGTGGTAAAATACCCTACACCACTACTTTTGCTAATTTTAGTACCGGCCGTGTATATGACCAGATACGCCAAAGCGTGGCGTACAGCGGTAAAAATGTAAAAATATGTGCTTCTCATGCGGGGCTTACCCTTGGCGAAGATGGCGCAACCCACCAGATACTGGAAGATATTGGCTTAATGAAAATGCTGCCGGGTATGACGGTAATTGTGCCTGCAGATTATAACCAAACCAAAGCTGCTACCAAAGCCATTGCCAATTATCAGGGGCCGGTATATCTGCGTTTTGGCCGCCCTGTATGGCCAATTTTTACCAAAGAAGAAGATTTTGAAATTGGTAAGGCACAGGTTTTAAATGAAGGAAAAGATGTATCCATTTTTGCATGTGGCCACATGGTATGGATAGCTGTGCAGGCAGCAAAAATATTAGAAGCAAAAGGCATTAGTGTAGAGTTAATAAACATACATACCATTAAACCATTAGATACAGAAGCAGTGCTGGCATCTATTAAAAAAACCAGGTGTGCCGTAACAGCAGAAGAGCATAATGTTATTGGCGGATTAGGCGATAGCATTGCACAGGCAGCCGCTAAAGATTGCCCTGTACCAATTGAGTATGTTGGCACACAGGATACTTTTGGCGAAAGTGGAAAACCGATGGATCTGTTGGTAAAATATGGGCTGGATGCAGATCATATTGTTGCCGCCGCAGATAAAGTAATGGCAAGAAAATTATAATGCTGAATTTATACAAAAAAACCAATCCCTGCAGATTGGTTTTTTTGTATTGTAAATGGCAGGGTTTTGAAAACAAATCTGATTACTTTTTTGCAGCAATAAAATTATTATCCAAAAATTTCATTCAACAAACCAGCTAAGTGTACACCGCCCTCCAGCAATTGCTGGTTCAAAATGCCTGAATAATTAAAGTTGTACTTGTAATCTAACTTTTGTTCAGGTTCAGTTATATCGCTGTATATTTTTTGCGCATACACATAAGATTGATACACCCATTGGCTTACCGGTTGCCTTTGCAATTCTCTTACCTGTTTTTTAGTGGTATAATTAATAGCAGCCGCATATTCCGTATAACTTAATTGCTGAAAATCTATCAGCTTTTCATCCCATACCTGGTGAAGGTTTACATGATTACCAAACCATAATACCTTTATACCATTTCCACCCCTGTCATCAAGCCTGCCAACATGCATAGGCTGATGCAAATCCCCTGCAATATGTATAAGCATTCTTAAGTACATTAACTTTTTGTCTTGTGCAAGTGCCTTGTTTTTCAACTGGGCAACCATAAAATTAATTTTAGTGTATGCATCCGTGGCTGTATCGGCTTCAAGATATGATTGCACCTGTTCCTTTGATAAGCCTCCATTTAAATTAATATAATGCCAGTTAGAAACATAATTGTATGCAGGATCAGACTTAATAAAATCGGCCCAGGTACTGCTCATGGCAACAGATTCGTTTCCTAATATTTTTGCTATTTCCTGTTTTGTATTTTTTGTAAGATAACTATCTGCTATTTGCCCCACAATGCGATGGCCCAATACACCCCAGGCATTGCTTTCAAATGGCAGGTAGAAAAACAATCCAATCAATACTATTTTTTTTAAACTCTTTAAATTTATCATGAAATTTTTATTTATAAAAATTGAAACTAATGATCAAAAGTAATTGAATCCGTTTGATTATTGAAACGGGTGATTTCAATGAAACAAAATTTAAGTTTACCCAGTGCCATAATTATAAAACGGAAATTTTTATGTAAACAACTCCATTAGCCAGAATGAATTTTTTGCTTAACAGTAAGCTAACATTATCTTTTGGACGTAATGTTCTTTATTTTATAGAACACAGTACCCGCAAGGGTTTTAAGATTCATACACCTGTTTAAGATACAACAAAACACCATAAGTTGATTTGCTGCATGTTTGGTACCACATTAGTTTTACATCATAATTGCTTGCACAAATGAAAACAGAACATTATTTTTTTAACTTAAAATTTCACTTTATGAAACAAGCAATGAACACAACAAAAATGATCGCAATGGGATTGTTTACCCTTTGTACAATGGGATTATCAGCATCAGGTTTTGCCGCTGCAACAACCACTGACCCCACAGAATTAAAATTGATCGGCAAGAATAAAAACCAACCTGTTTTTCAGCTTAGCCTTAATAACGGCGAAGCAGGCGAGTATTTTATTACTGTAAAAGATGAAGACCAGAATGTATTGTATTCTGAAAAAATTAAAGGAATCAATCTTTCCAGGAAATATCAACTGGCTGTTGATGAATCAGATTTAATGGCTCCGGGGTTTGGAGTAAATGTGGAAGTTACTTCTTCAAAAACCCATACCACCCAGGTTTATAAAATAAGATCACGTACAAGTGTTCTGCAAAATATAGAGGTAGCCAGGTTATAATGACGGTATTATTTTATACCCCTATTTAATACTTCAATATATGCTTGCCGGTTGCTAAAACCGGCAGGCATTTTTGTGTTAAAAAATTAAGGCGGCTAAACGGGAATAATTAGCCCGCCTGTTACGAAATTTATGCTGTGCAGAAAAATTGTAAATAATCAACCTAAAGTAAAATACTTAATCGCAAAAAGGATTGTTACTTTTATAAACAGTTGCCTTCAGGCATTTCAGTATAAATTATTAATAGATGCACAATCATTTTTCCGATACATTATTTCAGTTGGTCCACTCTCTTGAGAAGGCTGAGAAAAGACATTTTAAACTCTATATTAAAAGAAGTTCATCTAAAGAAGACCTTAAAATTATCCGCTTATTTGATGCTTTGGATAAACTAACGGATTATGACGAAAAGCTACTGTTAAAAACATTAAGTGATATTACCAGGCCCCAGTTGTCTAATTTAAAAACACATCTTTACAAGCAATTGCTTGCCAGCCTGCGTTTGCTAAAAACAAATGAAAATATTGATCTTAAACTTAGTGAACATCTTGATAATGCCCGTCTTCTTTATAACAAGGGATTAAAAATACAAAGCCTGCATATACTGGAAAAAGCAAAAGAACTGGCCAAAGCAAATCAGAAAATGAATTTTTTGGTACAGGTAATTTCTCTTGAAAAAAAAATTGAAACCCTTCATATCACCAGGAGTACTTTAGAAAAAACACAGTTAATTGCTGAAGAAGCACTGGACATCAGCGGGCATATAGACAGGGTAACCAGGCTTTCCAATCTTGCATTGTTACTTTACCGGTGGTATGTAAAGAATGGCCATGCCCGCAATGTGGAAGATGAAAAAGACATCAGGGAATTCTTCAAAAATTCTTTACCAGGTGATGCAGATGCTATACATGGTTTTTACGAAAAATTGTATTTATACCAAAGTTATTGCTGGTATGGATTTATACGCCAGGACTTTTTTATGTACTACCGCTACAGCCAAAAATGGATTGACCTGTTTGCTGAAGACAGCATAATGATTGCTGTAGAAACAGGGCATTATATAAAAGGTATGCACAATTTACTGAATGCTCATTTTGACCTGCGCAATTTTAAAAAATTTAAAATTACGCTGCAACAGTTTGAAGAATTTTCAAAAACAGCGGTTGCCAATCAGCATGATAACTTTCGTACGCACACTTCTATTTACATAAACAGTGCAAAAATAAACCAGTTTCTGATGCAGGGCGATTTTAGAGAAGGACTTGCCATTATACCCGCAATAGAAAATAAATTAAAAGAATATTCGCTTTTTGTGGATAGCCACCGGATTGTTGTTTTCAATTATAAATTTGCGTCGCTTTATTTTGGTGCAGGCGAATATAATACAGCCATTGATTATCTGCATAAGATTATCAATGACAACCAGCCCGGCCTGCGTAATGATCTGCAATGCTATGCACGGCTTATGCATTTGCTTTGTCATTATGAAATTGGTAATGAAGAAATACTGGACTCGCTTATTAAATCTGTATATCGGTTTATGGCAAAAATGAAAAACCTGACTATAGTGGAAGAAGCAATTTTTAGTTTTTTACGCCATTCTTTTAAAGTAAAAACAAAATTATTAAAGCCGGAATTAGAAGATTTTCTGAAAAAAATAAAACACCTCGAAAAAAACCGTTTCGAAACCAGATCATTTGCCTACCTGGATGTAATTTCCTGGGCAGAAAGTAAAGTGTATGAAAGACCCATGGAAGAAATTATTCATGCTAAGTATATAAAGAGCCGCCACAGGAAATAAGCAGTTTAGAACTTTAACTTTTATAACCGGAACTACCGAAGGCTGCAGGGCTTAAAATTTATACCCATTTGATGGATATATCTGAGCAACCGATGGCTAATTTAAATTTGACAGCAGGCTGCATTAAACCTATATAATAAAAGCCTGTCTTTAAAATGGTTTTTTTATTTTTGCTTTACTTCAAACAATTTATGGCCGACCATTTAGATGATAAAGAACTGCTGCTTCAGTTTAAAAATGAATCAACCAGAGAACCTGCATTTACCCGTATCATAAAAAAATACCAGGAAAAATTGTATTGGCATATCCGCCGCATGGTAGTAGATCATGATGATGCCAATGATGTATTGCAGAATATGTTTATAAAAGTTTGGAAAAATCTTGATAATTTCAGGGAAGACAGCCAGCTTTACACCTGGCTTTACCGTATTGCTACTAATGAAAGCCTTACTTTTATTGACCAGCAAAAAAAAAGAGCATCAATTTCTTTGAGTGATGAGGAAGGTGTATTAAGTAATAAACTGCAGGCAGATAAAGATTTTGACGGCAATAAACTGGAGTGGAAACTGCAACTTGCTATACAGCAACTGCCCGAAAAACAGAAAGCAGTATTTAACCTCCGCTATTTTGATGAAATGCCTTACCAGGAAATGAGCCGTGTGCTGGAAACCAGTGAAGGGGCATTAAAGGCAAGCTACCACCATGCTGTAAAAAAGATAGAAGATTATATACTTAACCGTTAAACTTTACGCATACAAACCCGTCTATAAGCCAGTGAACAACAGAAAACTCATATCAGAAGAATTATCAGCTATCAGCCCTGCAGTTGCTGCCATACCGGTAGTAAATGTATTTTCTGCGCCTGATGATTATTTTAATACTATTTCTGATGAAATTTTATCTGTAATATTTGCTGATAACAAAAGCATTTTTTCAGGTAAAGAAAAACAACCTTTATCGGTACCGGCAGGATATTTTGATAGCCTGGCAGATGCTATTTTACATAAAATAAAAACGCAGGCTGATGAAACAGCATCAACAGAAATACTGCATTTATCCTCAGCTCTTTCGGCCATTGGAAATAAAAATGTTTTTACCCTGCCCCAAAATTATTTTGAAAATAGTGTACAGGAAATTCTGAACAATATTCCTAAGCCTGCAAAGCTGGTGGAAATGAAAAAGCGCTCTTCTTTTTTTAATTATGCAGCCGCAGCAGTTGTTTCAGGCATTATTGGCTTAAGTGTAGTTTCTGTTTTTAATAATAAATCCAGCAACAGTTTGTTACCGCAGACTGCAATGGCCCAGGCAGGCGAAATTATAAAAAACAACAGCTTTGACCGGGAGTTGAACAATGTTTCGGACAAAGACATTCAGCAATACCTGGAACAACGTGGCCAGGATGTAGGTGCAGCCCTGGTAGCCTCCTCTGCGGATGACAGTAATTTACCCAATCCTGAGGATTATCTTACAGATGATAAAACCCTTGACAAATATCTGAGTAAAATAAACCTTACTAATTAATACCTTACTAAAATGAAAAAATTTTTATTAACCATCAGCATATTTATTTGCTTTATTTCTCTTGCACAGGCGCAACCCGGCCCGGCTAAGAGAGAAGAAAAAATACAGGCTTTATACATTGCTTACCTTACACAGCAACTTAAATTTACTGAAGATGAAGCTCAGAAATTCTGGCCCGTACATGCACAATATGATAATGAAATAAAAGCTGTACGTGAAGACTTAAACGAGTTAGACCGGCAACAGGCTACTTTAAATGTAAAAAAGAAATACCAGGACAGGTTTATTAAAATACTTGGTGCAGACCGGGCCAATGATTTTTTTAAAACTGATGCCGAATTCAGAAAAAGAATGATAGAAAGATTGCGTAAAATGCGCCAGGCAAATAACCAGAAACAGCAAAAGAATTTGATGTTTCGAAACATCCAGTAAAAGCACCTGCACTTAAATATTTAATTGAATTATATCCCTTTCATTGTAAAGGGATTTTTTATACTCCGTATTTATACTTTATAATTAGCTACGCTTCAAGGTATATATACTTAGAAAATAAACCTAATAAAACTTGCATCTCCCCTTTTTTCTTATATTTTTGTGGCAGGTGTTTTTCATAGGTTAGCAACGGCCAGCCCTTTTTAGGGCAGGCCTCTTTTTTTTAAAGGGTTATTATGGGCGATTTTATATCATGATAAAATAAAAAAGTCCAGTGTTCCTGCTGCCCTTTTTGCCACCATGCTGTACGTAGCTCCATGCTTTTTTTACCATCATAGTCATACTTGGCTGCAAACCTGCTTTTCATTTGTTGTAATTGCGGCGCTACATCTCCGCCAAAGAATATTTTTTGCCCGTCTTCTTCTATCCAGTAAACAGTATGATAAGGAGAATGTGCCCCGGTCATTTCAAAGCGGATATAACCGTCAATGGTTCCTTCATCAGGTAATAATACTACTTTATCTGAACCGGAGAGTATCTGAAATTCTTCAGGTAAATAAGATGGGTTTTCTTTATCCAAAGCAAAAGCCAGTTCTTTTGCATTTACATAATATACTGCATTAGCAAAACTAAAAAAGGAAGTACCGCTTATTTTATCTTCATTAGCAATGCCGCCTGCATGATCTTTGTGCAAATGACTCATTAAAACTTTGGTTACCTCCATGGGATTAATGCCGTTGTTTATTAAATGCTGATGTAACTGCATAGTACCATCGGATGTATAAAATCCCAGGCCTGTATCCAATAAAATAATATCCCTTTTTGTTATAATAACAAAAGGTTGAATTTCTACCAGCAAACTACCCAGGGGGCGCTGCTGCAGATCGTCCTGTTCTTTATTAAACGGAATAAAAACTTTCGTTTTATCTATGGTAAATGCGCCTTCGCTGAGCGGAATTATTTTCATACCTAAAGCCACAGCCCCCTCTATCTTCCCCGGCGGGGGAGGACATGGAGAAGATTATGGAGAATTTTTGATTAAGTTTTAAAAAATCATTTTTTACTATTTCTACATTATCATTTATCTACTTCAATCTCCGCTAAAATCTTTGCAGTTTCCCTCTCCCTTTGGTGAGAGCCAGCCTGGATGAACGTGGCCGGACGGGGATATTTGTTTATCTCAGCACCATCTGCCTGTCGGCATCTAATTTTATTAATATAAAGATGAGGACAGTGAATGTAAGAATGGATGATCCCCCATAACTCATTAAAGGAAGTGTAATACCTATAACCGGTGCCAGGCCAATAGTTACGCAAACATTTACCGCCACGTGAAAAAATATTATCCCGGCTACAGAATAAGCATATACCCTGCTGAAAGTACTTCTTTGCCGCTCTGCAATTCTTACTATCCGCAGCAGCATGGCCAGGTATAAAAGCATGAGCAATGTACAGCCCCAAAAGCCAAAACTTTCTCCTACAGAGGTGAAGATAAAATCGGTATGCTGCTCCGGCACAAAATCGCCTTGTGTTTGTGTACCTTTTAAAAAACCTTTGCCAGTAAGGCCACCGGATCCGATGGCTATTTTTGATTGCTTTACATTATAGTTTTGCTGAGCGGTTTTTTTTTGTTTTTCTTTTTCTTCCTCCGGCGAAATCAGCGTACCGGTTTTTGCATCTGCAAAAGGATTATCTACACCCACCATACTGAAGATCCTGTCTGCCTGGTATTTTTTAAAAACATGTTTAAAAACAAACGGCACTGCCAGCCCTACAAATAAAGAGCAGAAGAGCCATGCCCCAATGATGATAAACAATAAGCGGCTGTTTCTTTTTATTTGCCTCCGGTTAAAAAAAACAAGCAGAGCTGCCAATACTACAAATGCTATCAATAAAGTTTTGGTATGAAATAATAAGGAAACTACCAGCAGCACCGCCATAGCCACACCGGTAATTAAATATCCGGGCGGTAATCCTTCTCTGTACATGGGTATTAAAAAAGAAAAGTAAACTAATGCCAGCCCTGTTTCTCCCTGCATTACAGAAAGCACTGCAGGTGCAAAGGATATGGCTGCAGCAATTAATTGTGATGTTGGTTTTTTAAAATCAGTTTCCTGCATGGAGAGATATTTGGAAAGAGCCAATGCCGTAAAAATCTTGCACAGCTCCACCGGCTGCAGGTTCATAAAACCCAATGGTATCCAGCTTTTGGAGCCTTTTATTTCTTTTCCAATTACAAATGTAGCCAGCACCAGCAGTATGCCCCCCAGGTAAGAAAGATTTGCAGTAGCGGTAAATAGTTTGCTATCCATCAATAAAATAAAAATGGCCAGTACGCTGCATGCCCCAAAATAAAACAACTGTTTACTGTAATTCTTTTTAAAACCAATTAATGTCTGTGTAACACTTTCACCACTTTTATATTCTACAGAAAAAATACAGATTAAACCAATGCTCATGATGATGACATACAGCCATACCATTACCCAATCTACGCCTCTTGATATGGATGGATTTTTTTGATACATTTTTTAAAATATGCTGATTAACGCCCCGTTTTGGTTATTGAATCTGCTGTTGCCGGCTTTCTTTTATTCTCCGGGATAATGGCGGGCGTTTGGGGCAGGTTTTTTGCGCTGTCTTTTTTCTTTTGTTCGTTTTTAGTTGATTCTTTTTCTTTCAACAGTTTATTCATAGCATCCTCATCATCACCATCATCAAGGCCAAGGGTGTCTTTAATAATTTTTATATAGCCTTTGGCAATAAGGTAAGAAGAATCTTTGGAGTGACGCAACGAATCCTGCCGGCGGATCTCTGTAAAAATGCGTGGCGGCATCAGGTTTAGTTTTGATAACTGATCCAGTTGTGCCAACCTGGCTTTATCTGTAATGGAATCATTTAAATATTTTTCTATCATCAACCCTACTATCGGTGCCGCATACGTGCCGCCAAAGCGCCCGCTGTTTTCTACCACACACATGATAGCTATTTTAGGGTTATCCCTGGGAGCAAAGCCACAAAAGAAAGAGTGGTTCTGCTGTTTTACGCCTCTAAAATAATTTTCTACCGTGCCTGTTTTTCCACAGATAATTATGCCCGGCACTTTTGCACCCACACCGGTGCCTCTTTCTACCACACCTTCCATACCATTATGCACTACTTCAAAAACGCTGTCGGGAATGTCAATTGCATTATGCCTTTTTCTGTATGCTGAAAGTACATCATGGTTACCGCTGCCTTCAATAGAATCTACAACATGCGGAGTAATATACCATCCTTTGTTGGCTATATAAGCCATTTCATTAGCAACCTGCAGTGGTGTTACATCTACCTCACCCTGCCCTATACTTACACTGCGGAAATTGCAGTAATTCCATTTACCGGCGCCATATACTTTATTAAAATAAGCGGGGGTTGGTATATTGCCTCTCTTTTCCGATGGCACATCTATCCCTAATTTATGGCCAAGGCCAAATGCATACATATACCTGTCCCATTCAGCCAAACTGCTATCCTGGTTTGGATATTTGGGATTGGTGATTACCCTCTGCATTACTGTAGCAAAATAAGTATTATCAGAAACAGTGATCGCATTCTGCAAATCAAAAGTGCCCCTATCCAAACATTTCATAGGGCGGCCAGCGCCGCAACCATAAAAGGCGCCATTACAGGTAACGGTAAATTTGGTGTTTATCACACCTTCGTGCAAACCAATAAGTGCCTGTAGTGTTTTAAATGTAGACCCCGGAGAATAAGTAGCACTAACAGTTCTGTTCAGCAGCGGTAAAGCCGGATTTAAAAAAAGTTCAGAAAAATGTTTTCTTCTTTCACTACCGGTTAAATATTTAGGCTGGTAAGTTGGTGCACTTACCATGGCCAATATGCCTCCGGTTTTAGGGTCTATCGCTACAATAGAACCCAATTTATTTTCCATTAATTTCTCGCCAAGCGCCTGTAGTTCTATATCAATTGAAGTATGTAAATTTTCGCCCGCTATTGCGGCAGTATCGTATTTACCGTTTTCCATTTTTTCGGTTAGCCGGTTTTTGTTATCCCTCTTCCAGTATTCAATCCCTCTTTCGCCCATTAATACTTTTTCATAACTGCGTTCAATGCCCGTCATGCCGGCATAGTCGCCGGATACATAGCCAGCTTCTTTATGTTTTTTTAAAAAACTACTATCTACTTCCGCTGTGTAGCCAAGCACATTTGCCGCTGCATCATACGGATAGCTTCTTACAGAACGCTCCTGTAAATAAAATGCCGGCGCAAACCTGTACATCGATTCGTTAAGCATGGCCATTTTATCTTCACTCAGTAAAGCCTGAAACACAGAAGGCCGGGAGCGGCCGTTTTTTATAATTAGTTCTACTACTTTTTTATTAAACTGTGCAGTATCTATATTCAGTATTTTACAGATGGAAGCCGTATCCACTCCTCTTAATTTATTGGGGGTTACCATTAAATCGGATATGGTAGTATTTTGTAAAATCGCATGTTTTTTGCGGTCATACACAATACCCCGGTCGGGGTAAATTACTTTGCGAAAAGTACCCTGCATATCTGCAAGTATTTTATACTCAGAAGAAAAAAGCTGCAGATGAGCCAGTTGTAAAATGATAACCAAAAACATGCCTGCAAAAACAAGCATGATAACATTTTTTCTTGACTGGTTAAATACAGGCATTTATTAATTGATAATAATATAATTCATCATTTAAAATTTTACTCCCGGCGCTTGGGGCACCAACAATAAATAATTTTTTTTCGCTATTTGCTCCAACAGGCCGGCCAGCAAAGGCAGGGTTACTTCAGCTTACACTCTTACTTGCCAACCGGCAGGTCGGGTAGCCCAACCCGTAACGCATAACCCTTAACCCGTAACCCGTAATTCATTACCCGTAACCCGTAACTCGTAACCCATAACTGATAACCCGCCAACTAAATTGTGTTGGTTCTAAATTTTTGTTTTCTTGCAAAAAGTAATTCAGTTATGAATATCAGCAATATACTTATTGCTGTAGAAAGGATAGTTTTTATTAAGAAATACCAAATGTTTCCAAACTGCCATGCTTCCAGCAAAAACAACCAGGCATTATGCAACAGGCTTAATATACTTATAAAAATAAAATAAGGCAAAGGCCCACCCATACTTTTTATAGAAGGTTCCCGGTAGTTGGCTTCTGCACCTTGCTGGGCAATGAGCAAGTTTACCAAAAATGGTTTTACATAAGCAATCAATACACAGGCCGCCGTATGAAAGCCTGGCTGATGGCGAAAACTATCTAATGTAAACCCTAATATAAAAGCCAGCAGCATAAGTAAGGTTCGCTGCATTTTAAAAGGTAGCCAAAGTATAAATAAAAAATACACATAAGGCGTTACCATCTGGTGCAGGTTTATCCTGTCCAACACAAATACCTGCAGAAGGATAAATAAAATAAAGCGGATTATATTTTTTACAAGTGTGCTCATTCAGGTACTTTAAACCTATTGTTGTTTTTTTATTTTTTCTAATAATTTATTTACGGGTTCCTGCTGCAGATTTATAATGGCATACGCATATTCAAGATTATAAAAATTGGCTGCTGTACGAAATTTAATCCTGAAGTTATTGGTAGATGTTTCAGCATACACTTCCTCTACCCTTCCAATCATAAGACCTTTGGGAAAAGTGGTACTTAAGCCGCTGGTAATAATAGTATCGCCTTTAGCCACTTTAGCAGTTTTTGGTATGCTGGAGAGGGTAATAATATTGGGTTCTTTTCCATCCCAGTTAAGCGTACCTGTTTCGCCGCCTTTCAATAATTTTCCACTTATATGGCTGTCTTTATGTAAAAGGCTCATCACCACTGCATAGCCGCCGCTAACTTCTGTAATAATGCCCACCACGGCGCTCTTTGCATCTACTATTCCCATGCCTGTTTTAAAGCTTTTTACATTATTGCCGGAAAGCACCATAAAGTTACTGGGTGTAGATACCGAGTTGGATACCACTTTGGCATGCAGGTAACTCAATCTCCGGTATTCAACAAGGGAATCTATGCGGAGGGTATCTATCTGTGTCTTAGTGGTACTGTCTGGCAGATCGAAATTAGATTTTAATTTATTGTATAAAGCCTCATTTGCTTTTACTAATGAATCGTTTGTTTTCTTAAGTTGAAAATAATATTCTACCAGGTTGTACCGCTCATTAATTTTCCCGGTTATTTTATTGGCGCTGTTGTCAAACATTGCCTCGTGGTATTTACTGTAGTGTACAATTAAATAAATACTCAGCACCTGTAGTGCCAGGAAGATTAAAAAATTAAAATAACGGCGAATGAAAAGGAAGATATTACGCACCGGGAGGAGAATATTTAATATTAAAAGCCCTAAATTCTAAATAAAGACAGGGGTTTAGAATTTTTATTTTTTCTGTTTAATTTTTACCGCATTACAAAAGGATACCGGTCATAATTTTTAAGTGCTATACCCGTACCTCTAACCACACTTTTAAGCGGATCGTCTGCCACATGCACAGGTAATTTTATTTTGTTGGCAATACGTTTATCCAGGCCACGAAGCAGTGCCCCACCACCGGTAATGTATAAGCCCCTGCGATAAATATCTGCCGCAAGTTCCGGTGGTGTGGTTTCCAGAGCTTTTAAAATAGCTTCTTCAATTTTAAAAATACTTTTATCCAAAGCTTCTGCCACTTCCTGGTAACTTACCATTACCTGTTTAGGAATACCAGTTACAAGATCACGGCCATTTACAGGAATATCATCCGGAGGATTTTCTAAATCTTTCATAGCAGCGCCTACCTGAATTTTAATCTGTTCGGCAGTACGCTCACCAATCAATAAACTATGGTAACGGCGGAGTGCTTCCATAATATCTGCTGTAAATTCATCTCCTGCAATACGTATGCTTTGATCGCAAACTATACCTGCCAATGCAATTACCGTAATGCCTGTAGTGCCTCCGCCAATATCAATAATCATATTACCCACGGGCTCTTCTACATCTATACCAATACCGAGTGCCGCAGCCATTGGCTCATGAATTAAGTAAACTTCTTTTGCACCTGCCTGTTCTGCACTATCTCTTACGGCACGTTTTTCTACCTCTGTAATGCTGCTGGGTATGCAGATCATCATTCTCCAGCTTGGGGCAAATAACGGTTTTTTGGGATAGATCATTTTAATCATTTCCCTGATCATCAGTTCGGCAGCATTAAAATCGGCAATAACACCATCTCTCAATGGGCGCACGGTGCGGATACTTTCATGGGTTTTTTCATGCATCATCAATGCCTTTTTACCCACCGCCAATAAATTTTTTGGATTATTTCTGTCTAATGCCACAATAGATGGCTCATTTACCACTACTTCATCGTTGTGTATTATAAGGGTATTTGCCGTACCCAAATCTATTGCTATTTCCTGTGTGAAAAAATTGAAAATTCCCATAGTATATTAAGTAACAATCGTAATTAGATTCAATGCTGGCAAAGTTGATATAAAATATTGGATTTACAACAGTAAAGAATTTATTTTTCTCCTGTATTTTTTCAACATTTTTTTGGCATGCCCCTGCAATGCTGCATTTGCTAACATTTTTAGTTATACCGGGTTTGCAACAGTTAAAAATCGTATATGCGTTTGCGTTATATAAAGAGCTGCATATTATTTAAATTCGTAACCGATATCGGTACGTGATTTTATGCCGTCATAAAACAATTGTTCTACCAGGTAATTACTTTGCTCAGCAGCTTCTGTAATATTGTCGCCAAAAGAAGTAACTACCAGTACCCTTCCGCCATTGGAAACTATTTCATCACCCTGTTTTTTTGTGCCCGCATGAAATATAATACTGCCTGGCAAATCAGTATCAAGTCCATAAATAATTTTATCCTTCCCGTAGTTACCCGGATAGCCTCCACTTACCGTTACTACAGCCACTGCGGCACGGTTGTCTGTTTCTATACTAATTCCTTTTATCCGTTGTTGCGATGTGGCCAAAAATAATTCGAGCAAGTCATTTTTGAGGCGGGGGATCACTACTTCAGTTTCCGGATCGCCCAGGCGGCAGTTGTATTCAATTACAGAAGGCTCCCCATTATTAATCATTAATCCAAAAAAAACAAAACCTTTATAATCCATGTTTTCTTTGTACAAGCCATCAATGGTTGGTTGCACAATTGTGCTTATAATTTTTTGTCTGAGGGTATTATCAAAAAAAGGTAAAGGGCTTACAGCGCCCATTCCGCCGGTGTTTAGGCCTGTATCTCCTTCGCCAATGCGTTTATAATCTTTTGCTTCGGGCATCAGCACATATTCTTTACCGTCAGTTAAAGCAAAAACACTCATTTCTATTCCTTCCAAAAATTCTTCAATCACCACTTTTTTTCCGGCATCGCCAAATTTGGAGCGTATGATCATCAACTCAAATTCTGCCAATGCCTCCATGGCACTGTTGCAGATAAGCACGCCTTTGCCGCCCGCCAACCCATCTGCTTTTAATACAATCGGTAAAGAATGATCTTTAATATAATCAATCCCTTCTGCGTAGTTTGCTTCAGTAAATTCTTTGTATGCGGCTGTGGGTATCTTATGCCTTTTCATAAAAGCTTTTGCATAAGCTTTGCTGCCTTCCAGTTGGGCAGCTTCTTTTGCCGGGCCAATAATATGAATGTGTTTTGTATTTTCCGCCGCTTTAAAATAATCTGTAATCCCTTTTACCAATGGCTCTTCGGGGCCTACAATCAGCATTTCTATAGTATGTTTTTTACATGCGGTTGCAAGCGCTTCAAAATCTGTTATTGCTATATCAAGATTAATGCAAAAATCTGCAGTGCCTGCATTACCGGGTGCAATAAAAAGGTTTCCGCAGCGGCTACTCTGTTTCAGTTTCCAGGCAAGAGTATGCTCCCTGCCACCTGAACCTACTAAAAGAATATTCATAAGAAAAAATGTATCAAGGGTGATAAATTATGTTGTTGAATTTGTATTGTACCAAAGATATAATCTTAATTATTATACAAACAGTAAGTTTTTTGAGTGTCCCTTAACGTTATTTCTAAAAATTGAATTGTAGATTTA
>JANLQE010000245.1:0-2678 GCA_031367625.1 Bacteroidota bacterium | reverse complement strand
ATATTACAGCGTATTTTGATTTGTGAAAATAGATTTTACCTGCGGCCCGTCTAAGGCAATATTATAAAACATTACATCATCCATATCGCCGGTAAAAAAACCTCCATAGTTAACTAGCAAGTTTCCGGTTGCATCAACAGTAAGATACTTATTAGTCGGCAGGTCCTGGCCAATAACAAAATCAACGGGGTTGGCAAGAGTCAGGGCATTTCCAGGTACTGGACCTGGCGTAGTTGCATCCCATGTTTTAACTAAATCTCCGTTAATATAAAAATTCATAAAACCAGATTTAAAAGTAACTACCAGATGTCTCCAGGTATTTTCCGCTACTGCAATCTCTGCATCACGATCATGAATTGCAGTATCTCCTACTGCTTTTACAACTTTTACTGTATAGAATGGCCTATGGGTAGATTGCAATTGAAATTTATATCCATTCCAGCGGTTCATGGCAACAAAAGTATAAGTGTCTGTATTGATGGTTCTGCCTGTTGAAGACCATTTAGCCCAAAGGCTTATTGACATTTGTTGTGGATTTAATGAAGCCTTATAAGGCACATCTATATTTGCACCTTTATCAAAATGATAGGCAAGGCCTGCACGGCTAAATCGATCTGCCACAGGAGCAAGAACACCAGCGCCAAAATAGGCATGTCCCACGGTTATAACACCATCGTTATGATTACCTGAAGAATCATTGGCATTGCCATTCATTTTCCAGAAACCGATAAGACTGGCTGCTGCAATTTCATTAATGCGATGGCCCTGGTAAGCAGCAATAGCAGCCAGCAATTGTGCGGTGGTATTGTTTATTGATGCCTGGGTTGCATTTGCATCTGCCAGAACTAATTTTGATGCTGTTAGCGCTGCTGTTAATGTTGCTTTATTACCCACTTCATACTGGCCCGGCTTTGTTCCCTCCACGCTGTTATCGTTGAGGCCCTGGGCTGTAGTAACTGCAACCTGTAAAGCAGCTTTATCTGCAGGCGGTGGTGGTGGCGTAGAATCTTTTTTACTGCAGGAGGTAAATACAACGCCCAGAAACATGACCCAGACAAGGGTTGTTTTTAAAAATCTGAATTGATAAATGGATGACTTCATGATGATAAAATTTAAATTGTTTAAAATGTTTTTTAAAAAGAAAAAGAGAATCAATGCAAAGCTTTATTTCTATCCCTTTCAATTTGAGGAATAGGAAAATGTTTATATAAATCGTAATTAAAATTTGGTTTATCACTAAAAGCCTGGGTAGCATAAACTTTACCCCAACGGATAATGTCGAAATAGCGGTGAAATTCAAAGCCCAGTTCCACACGTCTTTCATGTTGTATCTGTTTACGAACATCAAATTGATTAGGGGAAGTTATATCGGGTAAAAGACCCGTTGGAATATTTGGATAGCCCACCTGCAAAGAATCATAGAGGTAACTTTCCCTGGCTCTTTTTCTTATACGGTTAAGGGGTATCAATGCATCAGCACTATGGCCGGATTCATTTAAAGCTTCTGCATACCAGAGTAAAACATCTGCATACCTTATGGCTGTATAGTTAAGATTTCCATCGCTTTTATTAGCTACTTCGGCAAGTGGCTGTTGATGTTTGCGTGTTAGATAACCAGTGCCGGGAGACCAGGCTTTGTCAAAAATTTTATTATTAAACCAGGGCATTGAATCCCGGCCAATGGTATAATCTAACCGGGGATCAACAATACCTGCACCTGTTTTTTCAAATTCATTTACAAAATTTTGGGTAGGTGCATTAAAGAAATATCCTCCACCATCAATAAATGGCGCAAAATATTGATTCAATTCATTACCCAGCTTAGGATCCTGCCCGGTTAAATGCTGTATTTCAAAAACGGACTCTTTATTATTTTTAAATTTTTGATTAAAATTCTGGCTATACCCCGGCATTAACTGATATAGATTACTGTTCACAATTTTAGCTGCAGTACTGGCCGCTTTATCCCATTTACGCTCAAATAAATATGCCTTTGCCAATAAAGCAGTAGCAGCGCCTGCAGTAACCCGGCCAACATCTTTTCCGCTATAACTTACCGGGAGATTGGTGGCAGCATTTATTAGATCGGGCTCAATGACAGTTTCAAAAATCTGCTGAACAGCAGATTGCGGTATTTGTAATTCATCCGGTTTTAAAGGCGTTAAAATAATGGGTACATCTCCAAAAATATTGATGAGTTCAAAATAATAATACGAGCGTAAAAATTTAGCTTCTGCCAAAATTCTTGCTTGTAAATTCTTATCCATTTCAATGGCCGGCACTTTGCTTAATACAAGATTGCAGCGGGTAATTCCATCATATAAAAGTGTCCATATACTTGCCAGGTTTCCATTAGTGGCGTTGATGTTAAATTGATCTATAAAATCTATGTCCCCCTGATCTCCCGGCCCTCTGCCTCCCTGTGCTGCATCATCAGATGCCACATCGCCAAACACCCAAAGCCTGTTATTATTAGCTGTTGTAAAGCCGAGTGGCTGGTAAGCTGCATTAATAGCAAGTACTGCCTGAGCGGATGTTTTATAAAATTCACTTTCAGGATATTGGCCCACTACATCTTTTGTAATAAATTTTTTACAGCCTGCCATGCTCAAAAACAAAAACAGTATTGATAATATATTTATGATATTTTGTTTCATACGCAATTGATTTAATTTAAC
>JANLQE010000058.1:0-30480 GCA_031367625.1 Bacteroidota bacterium | reverse complement strand
AATAAATAATGCCTTCATTAAAAATGCACCGGTTTCTGCCTGCTGCTCTCCTTCGCCGGTTTGTTTTATAGTAACCCCATCTGCTTTTTTTGTAAAGGCAGCAATTTGCCCGGCAAGCACCTGGTTTACTGCTGTAGCGTTAAAACCCTGTGTGGTTAATACATTGGAGCGGAGAGTGATCTGGCGTTTTTGATTTTTACGTTTTACACTGCCGAATGTACTGGTAGGCTCTACCGATACCAGCGAACTGATAGGGATGTTTTTTACGGCCCCGTTACTGGCCATATCACGGAAAGAAATGCGCATGTTTAAAATGCTGGAAAGGTCTTTACGCTGCAGTTCATTATTGCGCAGTTGAATTTTATATTCGTCTTTGCCTTCTTTAATTTTAGATACTTCTTTACCAAATAAAGCCGTGCGTATGGCCAGGCCTACCTGTGCAGAGGAAACACCTTCTATCAATGCACGCTCACGATTTACAGTAAGCGTAATTTCCGGGTTGTTAAGATCTACATCCATTTTTAATTCTTCCACTCCCGGCACTTGTATAGAGTCTAAATAATTTTTAAGATTCACGGCAGTTTTTACCAGGTTGTCAAAATCTTCGCTGGCTACTTCAATATTAATCGGCGGGTCTGTTGGCGGGCCACCGCTTTCCTGATCTACACTAATTTCTGCGCCGGGGATACCCGTAAGGGCTGTGCGGATTTTATCAAGATAAGGCTTGGTGCTTACCCCATTGCGGTGGGCATACTCTACAAAAGAAACCTGTATCCTTCCCAGTTCGCTCCGGGTACTTCTGTCTCCTGCAGACGGGTCGCTTGCGCCGATGGCCACATTGCTGATCACACTTTCTACTACGGCATTTTTTTTACCATTGGCATTATCAATTCCTAAAACTTTATCTACTTTCCCTTCCAGCGATTTTGTTATTGAATCTGTATATTCCACACTGGTGCCCACGGGCAGTTTAAGGTAAACATAAATCTGGTTGGGATCTGCTTTTGGAAAAAAAGCAACACCTACCCTTCCGGTTTTTACAGATATAACAAAAACGATTACCGAAAAAATAAGCAACCCCACCGTACCCAGTAATAAATGTACCGGGCGCCAGCCTTTTAATGCCCAGCGCAAAAGGTTTTCGTAATGGCTCATAATCCACGGCAATACTTTGTTCTGAAATTTATGAATGGCATCATCCAGCACATAACGGTTTAGCAATACCAGCAACATAAAAAAGAGGATGAGGTTGCCCAAAAATGTTGCACCCAGCAGATCTAATAAAATGCCCAGCGCTATTACGATCCAGAATAATGGCTTTTTAAATATGGCTGATTTTTTTTCTTTTTCCCCTTCAGGATGATTCATAAAATCTACAGCAAAAACAGGGTTCATTATAAATGCCACCACCAGAGATGCTGCCAGGGTAAAAATGAGCATCGTGGGCAAATAAACCATAAACCTGCCGATAATACCCGGCCAGAAAAGCAACGGGAAAAAAGGCGCCAGTGTAGTAAGTGTACCTGCCAGTACCGGAATAAATATTTCGCCTGCGGCCATTTTAGTGGCTGTTTGTACAGGCAGTTTTCCTTTGCCTTCTATAAATATGCGGTGCGTATTTTCTATAACCACAATAGCATCATCTACAATAATACCCAAGCCAAAAAGCAGCGCAAATAATACAATAAAGTTGAGCGTTACATGAGAGCCGATTATTAAATCTGCACCCGGCAAAAACACAAAAGCCATAAACATACTCAGGGGCACACTAAGCGCTACAAAAAACGCATTGGTAACGCCCATAAAAAACATCAATACAATCAGCACCAGTATAAAACCAATAACGATAGAGTTTACCAAATCAGTAAAAGATGATTTTGTTTTAATACTCTGGTCGCCGGTAACAACTGTTTTTAAATTTTCAGGATATAAAATGCCTTTATTTTCTGCCACTACTTTTTTAACGGCTTCGCTGGTTTCAATAAGGTTTTCGCCACTGCGTTTAATAATGTTAAGCGTAACAACATTTTTACCATCCAGGCGGGCAAAGCTTTCTGCATTTTTGGTGGTATCTTTTATTACGGCAATATCTTTTAGGTAAATAGGAAAACCGCCGGTGTTGCGTATGATTACTTTTTCAATATCAAAAGCGGTGTGAAACTGCCCTTTCATCTGCAGGTTGCGTTTCATGCTGCCCACATCCAGCAAGCCGCCGGAGATGTCCATGTTTTCTCTTGCTACTGCATTGCTGATATCATCAAAAGTTACCCCGGCACTTTGCATACGGTTATTATCCACATTAATCTGAAACTCCCGTTCAGGTGCACCCACAATATCTATGCGGTTTATCTGCGCAATTTCTTCCAGCTTATCTTTAAGATCATCTGCAAATTTTTTAAGGCGTGCCATATCATAATCGCCGCTAAGGTTTACATACATGATCGGCTGATCACTTAAATTTACTTCCAGTGCCGTGGGCGCCTGCGTAAGGTCTGTGGGCAGATCCTGCTTTGCTTTATCAATGGCATCTTTTACTTTCTGCAGGGCAATATCTGTTTTTACCTCTGTATCAAACTCTACCATAATAGCAGAAAAATCCTGCTGGGAAGTGCTGGTAAATTTTTTAATTTTTGCGCCCGTTATACTTTTTATCTGTTTTTCTATCGGCCTTGTTACCAGGTTTTCTACGTCTTTTGGCGAGTTGCCTACATAAACCGTCTGTACATAAATGGTAGGAATAATAATTTCCGGAAACTGCTCTTTGGGTAAAGTAACAAACTGGTAAATGCCCGCCAGTGTTACAAACAACATCATCAGGTAAATAGATGTTTTGTTTTTTATACTCCAGGTTGTGGGCTTAAATTCTTTAAATTTATTCTTTACATTTTCTAATACACTCATACAATTAATTTGATGCATTCATAATTTATAATTCTTTAAAGAAGCTTTGCCAAAGCGTTGTAATTTGTTCGCATTTTACTACTACGGTTTAAGCTTTGGCAAAGCTTTGAATTTGTTTCGCATTTTATTACTACGGTTTGAGCTTTGGCAAAGCTTTGGAATTTGTTTCGCATTTTATTACTACAGTTTGAGCTTTGGCAAAGATTAAATCATAACTAAATACCCTCTAACATCTGCCATCTAACAACTTTCATCTATATACTATTTACTTCCGGTTGTTATTTGCTGCCCTTCATACAGATTGGCAAAACCTTCCGTTACCAGCATATCGCCTTCTTTTAATCCTGATTTTATTTCCAGCACATCACCGTTAAGCATACCAATAGTTACCGGGCGTTTTCGTGCAAACATTTTTCCTTTCTCATCATTTGCTACCATTACAAATTTTCCTTTCTCATCATTTTGTAAAGTATTTAAGGGAATAGCAATGGTATGTGTGGCAGCATAATCTTTAATCCTCATCAGGGCAATCTGGTTTGGTTTTAATGCAGCATCGGCGGGCAGTTTTGCTTCTACCACAAAGCCACGGTTTATAAGATCAATAGAAGAACCAACAAAGCTTACGCTGGTATTAATTGTTTTATGCAGATCGGGAAGCACTACCACCACGGCTGTGCCTTTGCCAACAGTGCCCAAATAATTTTCAGGAATATTGCTTACTGCTTTTAAGGTACTGGTGTTTACAATTTTTATTTGCGGCCCTGCTGCCGTCATTCCGCTAAAGGTTTCGCCTACCCTTATGTTTACTACATCGGCTATGCCATTTACATCACTGTAAATATTAGAAGTATTTAATTGCTCCTGCGCTACTTTTACCTGCTCTGCAATTTGCGATAACTGATTTTCTAAAGTAGTTACATTTGTCTGGCTTGTGAGCAACTGCACTTCGGTACCAATGCCCTGATCCCACAAATTTTTCTGCCGCTGGTAAAGGTTTTTTGCAAGTGCCAGTTGTGTTCTTACTCCTGTTGACTGTTGCCTTGCAGCCACTACCTGCTGCCTTTGAATGGCATCATCTAATTTTAATAACAACTGGCCTTTTTTTACATGATCGCCCTGCCTTACAAATATTGCTTTTACCTGGCCGCCCATACCACGGGGAGATATGTACGAAATATTTTCTGCATCTACCTTTCCCTGCAGATCAATATAGTGATCAAAATTCTGGAGTGTAACCGGTGCCAATGCTACTAATTTTATTTTAGAAGGATTGCTGCTGCTGGTATCTATTTTAGATAATTCATCCTGCAGTTTGCGTATCTGTTCATCCTGTTTTTCGTTGGCTGTTTTTAATTTTTCCAACTGTATTTTTTTATCATTGATGGCAGCATCGCCCTCTTTTTTACTGTTGCTGCATGATGCGGCAAACAATAAAATAAAAAGAGCAATACTTAGTTTCATTATCTTTTGCATGTCCGTTTTGTTTTCTGTTTTTTATTTTATTTTTTATACTGAAAAGTTTTGCAACTTTTCAAAAATGGGTTAATATTTTTATAATTTTCCGATGGCTGCCAGATAATCAATTTTTGCAATTATGGAATCGTACAGTGCACTGTAATAATTATTCTGTGCCACTTTTAATTCTGATTGTGATGTATATATTTCCTGATTGCTGCCCAGGCCCTGGTCGTATTTTATTTTAGTGGTATTATATACTTTTTCGGCCAGTTGCATATTTTGTTTTTGTGCATCCATGGTAAGTAACGAGGAGGTTATTTTAAGTGTTGCCTGCTCTACATCATTATCAATGGAAGATTTTAACTGCTCCAGGTTATTGTTTGTTTTTTCCAGCTCCAGTTTTGCTTTACTTACCCTTGCGGCTTTTGCAAAACCATCAAAAATGGGAATAGATAATTTTAAGCCTGCCAAAGAACTGGTGAACCAGGTACCGTTATTAAAAAAATTAAATTTGTTTCGCTGTGCATTTTTATAATAGTTGCCAAAAGCTGCCAGCGTAGGCAGGTAACTAAGCTTGTACCGCTTTACATTATATTCATTCAATTTTTTTCCCAGTTGCAGTAATTGATATTCTTTGCGGTCGGCATAGTTGTAATCTTTATCAAGAATATTTTCTTTTAATTTATCTTCAGAAAGAGAATCTGTAAGCAGCAGTATTTCTTTCTGTGGCATGCTCATCAAAAATTTTAAGCCTGCATTGCCTGCATCCAACTGGTTTTGTGTTTTTATTTTTTCGGTAAGCAGGTTATTCAGTTGCACACTTACTTTGTCCACATCAAGTTTTTCGGCAAAGCCCTGTTTGTAAATTTCTTTTGTATCATTCAGCAATTTTGTAAACCTGCTTATATTGGCATCAACAGATGTCAATTGCTGCCTGCCCACCACCAGTTGATAATAAATTTTCTCTACGTTTATTTTTATCATCTGCTGGGTTACTTCTGCCTGTTTTGCATAAAACTGAAGTGCGGCTTTTCTGGCCTGCAGGCCTACAAATACCTGGCCGTCAAAAAGCAATTGAGAAATATCCAAACCGGCGTTGGCTGTGTATTTGGTGCCAAACTGGGCCTGTATCAATCCAAAATCATTTGGAGATAAAATAGCGTTACCATTGCCGTCTTTTACGCCTTCTTTTTCCAACACACCATAAGTACCCGCCGCTATAAAATTGGGGAAACTCTGCACCGCCACATTGGGAAAATAATTGGTAGAAACAGTGCCGCTTATTTGCGGAAATGCAGAAGCAGTGATCTCCCGGTTTGTTTGCTGCTGAATTTTTAAATCAATCAAAGCATTACGAACCTGCACCGCATTTTTAAGGGCATAGTCCACGGCCTGCTGTACCGTAAATTCATTTGTTTTTTGTGCATTCACATAACTAACTCCCGCCAGCATCAATACCAATATTATTTTTATTTTCATTATACTATTTCGTTGCATCAGCTAATAATTTTTTAAGTCTTTCCTGTTGATATTTTATGGTGAGTTTATGTCCTTTTTGAGAAATCAATCCAAATAAAAAATGATAGGTAAGTTCCTGTTCTATTTCTGCCAGGTTACTTTTTACCTTAGTATGAAAATCTGGGTGAAAAGGCAGCAAAATACTTTCTACCCTGAAGCGTGCCAGTACATCTACTTTAATATCTGCCCGGTATAACTCCTCTTTTATTCCTCTTACAATATTTTCTTTTATCACACCATACAGGTAATCATTTTTGTGTTTCGAAAATTTTTGAAAAGCTGCCGGATAATATTTCTGCATATCAAAAAGCAAAGAGGGGTTCATAGAGCGAAACATTTCCATTATTAAATCCATAGCCAGAAAAATTTCATGAATGGCGTTTTCTGCCTTCTTTTTGTCCAGCTCGCAAACCGCCTGGTTATGGCCAATAATGGCACTCACTACTTCATCTACCAGGGCATCTTTATCAGCATAAAACTGATAAATTGTTTTTTTGCTCATGCCAAGTCCATTGGCAATATCATCCATGCTTACACTGCGTAAACCATACTGCATAAAAAGTTCGTGAGCTTTTTTGTGTATCCGTTCATTTATTTCCGATGTTTCTGCCATAATAGGACACAAAACTAAGAAAACTTTTAATGTAACCAAAGTTTCCATCATTATTTTTTGCCTTTGGTAATAATTATTTAATATAAAAGCTGCCGGGAGATTATGCTGTTACTAAAAACAATTCTGCCGTAAATAAGGAGAATTGATAACTGCTACACATCATTAAACTAACTTCGCTGTACTAAAAACATTTTATGGAAAAGCCATTTAACTATAGCAAACTGCTGCAGTATTTTTTACAGGGTCTGCTGATTCTTGCACCGGTTGCCATTACTATGTATGCACTTTATTTTGTTGTATCTACTATTGACGGATGGATACCCATTTTTTCTACTATAGATGAAAACGGCAGGGTGCATGTACAAAATTATGGGCTCGGGTTTATCATCATCATTGGCGCCATCATATCTATTGGGTATTTCAGTTCTTTTTTTATCACCGGGCGCTTAGTAAGTTTTATGGATAAGCTGATGCAGAAAACGCCCGGCCTGAAACATATTTATTCTACCACCAAAGATTTTTTTGAAGCTTTTGCAGGCGATAAAAAGAAATTTACCCAAAATGTTCTGGCCAATATAGATGACAATGATGTGTGGCGAATGGGTTTTATTACCCGGGATGATATGAGTGATTTTGGCCTGCAGAATTTTGTAGCCGTATATGTGCCGATGGCATATTCGGTAGCAGGTAATGTATATATTATTCCTAAAACAAGAATAAAACCCATCACTAATATCAGCAGTACACAAACCATGAAGTTTGCAGTAAGCGGCGGTGTTACAGAAGTAGAGGAAGCAATAAATTAAACCGCCGGGCGCAAATGCAGCATAGGCGTTTTATTTTTTTTATGGGCCAGAAAAATTATTTTTTTCTTTGCGGCTTAACCTCTTTGCAGTCTTTGCGTGAAATATTTACGCCGGAAAGGTTATTTTATTTTTTTCTCCTTAGTGCCTTTACGGTAATGCCCAATAAAATAGTTTATTTTTAAATACCATCACTTATCAATAATGAGAAAGAAGCTAAAGTATTTTTTCCTTGTTTCGCTGTTACTTATTTCTTATCTCCCCGCTTACTGCTGGGGCTTTTGGGCGCATAAAAAAATAAATTATTACGCTGTATTTCTGCTGCCACCAGAAATGATGGTATTGTATAAACCGAATATAAGTTTTATATCAGAACATGCTGTGGACCCCGATAAGCGCAGGTATGCAGTAGCAGACGAAGGCGCCAGGCATTTTATTGATATTGATAATTATGGAGCTTATCCTTACGGGGCATTGCCACGCAAATGGAATGATGCCGTAACAAAATATTCAAAAGATTCTTTAATGGCCAATGGCATTGTACCCTGGCACGTACAGGTAATGCTGCAACGGCTTACAGCGGCATTTAAAAATAAAGATTTTGCCCGCATAATGAAGAACAGTGCAGACATTGGCCATTACATAGCCGATGCTCATGTACCGCTTCATGCCAGCCATAATCACAACGGGCAGTTTACCAATCAAAAAGGTATTCATGCTTTTTGGGAAAGCCGTGTACCCGAATTGCTGGCCGAAAAAGAATTTGATTTCTTTATAGGCAAAGCCGCCTACATAACTGATCCTGGAAATTTTATATGGGCACGTGTTTTAGAAAGTGCCAAAGCCGCAGACAGTGTTTTGACATTTGAAAAAGAACTCACCCATCAGTTTGCCGCAGATCAAAAATATTCTTTTGAGCAAAGAAACGGTGTGGTTATAAAACAATATTCATCTGCTTTTACCATTGCGTATAATAAAAAATTAGATGGCATGATAGAACGCAGGATGCGCCAATCCATTTTTGCTGTGGCTTCGTTTTGGTACACCGCATGGGTAAATGCAGGCCAGCCGGATTTAAAAGAATTATCAAAACAACAATTTACCGAAGCCGATGCTAAAGAATTTGAAGAACTGAATATCCGATGGAATAAAGGGGGAAAGATTATTGGAAGAGAAGAAGAGCCATAATAAAAAAGAATAAGATCAAGTATTATGCTCAGGTATATTAATTAATTGTGCCGCCCGTTTTTATGTGTGCATTTTATCTTCATTTAAAAGGAATTTATATTTTGTATTTTTGCGGCTCAACTTTTTTTACACTAATAAATAAGTTCATTCAGTGATTCACAATTTTAACGCAGGCCCATCCATTTTACCAAAAGAAGTATTTGAACAGGCTGCAGCAGCCGTTTTAAATTTCAATAATACGGGTTTATCTATTCTGGAATTTGGCCATCGCACACCGGATTTTACGGCTGTAATGCAGGAAGCAAGGGCATTGGTAAAAGAACTGATGCTGTTAGATGACGACCACAAAGTACTTTTTTTACACGGCGGCGCCACTACACAGTTTATGCAGGTACCCATGAATTTATTAGATGCAAAAGAAAGCGCCGCATATACCGATACGGATGTATGGGGTGCCAAGGCAATTAAAGAAGCAAAGCTTTTTGGAAAAGTAGATGTGGTTTGTTCTTCTAAAGAAAAAAACTATTGTTACATACCAAAAGATTTTGCCGTGCCCAATGATGCAAAATACCTGCACATAACCACCAACAATACCATTTACGGCACACAATGGCAAACCATCCCCACTACCAGTAATTCTTTGGTGGCAGATATGAGCAGCGACATCATGAGCCGGGTGCTGAATTTTAATACGTTTGATTTAATATATGCCGGTGCACAAAAAAATATGGGTGCAGCAGGGGTAAATATTGTAATCGTAAATAAAAATATACTTGGCAAAATAAAGCGGGCCATACCAACCATAATGGATTACCGCAATCATATTGCCGAAGAAAGTATGCTGAACACACCACCCGTATTTGCAGTGTATGTATGTATGCTTACGCTCCGCTGGGTAAAGGCACAGGGAGGTGTAGCTGCTCTTGAAAAATTAAACAATGCAAAAGCTGCTTTGCTGTATAAAGAGATAGACGAAAATAATTTGTTTGTGGGCACTGCTGCAAAAGAAGACCGCAGTAAAATGAATGTTTGTTTTGTAATGAAAGATCCCTCTCTGGAAACTGCGTTTTTAAAATATACCGAAACTTTAGGCATTGTGGCTATAAAAGGACACCGGAGTGTTGGCGGCTTTCGGGCATCTTTATACAATGCCTTACCCATAAGCAGTGTACAGGTGTTGGTAAATGCCATGAAACATTTTGCAGCCAACAACACTTAATCAATAAAAATTAATTATAAAAACATAAGCTTGCTTTGTAAAGTTTATTTTTGCCGATTGATATTTAATAATTATAATTTTTCATGGTAACAATTACCCCTTTTAAAGCCCTGCGGCCCGAGGCACAACATGCAAAAAGCGTTGCATCCCGGCCTTACGATGTACTGAGCAGCAAAGAAGCAAAAATAGCAGCTCAGGGAAATCCAAATTCCTTTTTTCATATCACCAAAAGTGAAATAGACCTTCCAGAAAGTATAGATATTCATTCGCAGGAAGTATATGATAAAGCAAAAGAAAATCTTACTGCATTTATCAGCAGAAATATTTTGTTCAGAGAAAACAAGCCCTGTTATTATATTTACCGTCTTACCATGAATGGCCTTAGCCAGGCAGGCCTGGTATGTGCAAGCGCTATTGACGATTATGAAAAGAATCTCATAAAAAAACATGAATTTACCAGGCCCGAAAAAGAGCAGGACCGCATCAACCATATAAAAACTACCGGCGCACAAACCGGTAATGTTTTTTTGGCTTATAAAAATGTAGCAGTTATTGATACTGTAATTAATAAATGGATAACGGAAAAAAACAGCCAGTACGATTTTATTGCAGATGATGGTGTGCAGCACAGCATCTGGATTGTAAATGATGATGACATCATTGAAACCATTACCGGGCTTTTTAAAGAATTAGTACCATGCACTTATATAGCAGATGGGCATCACCGGGCCGCTTCTGCCGCCAAAGTAAGAACTGCATCAGGAGATATGGCTACAGAAAATGCTGATTATTTTCTTACCACACTATTTCCTTCCAATCAATTACACATAATGGATTATAACCGTGTAATTAAAGATTTGAATGGTATGGAAGCAACTGATTTTATACAAAAAATACAGGCAGATTTCAACATAGAAAAACAAAATAGTGCTTACCGTCCCGAAGCATTGCACCAGTTTGGATTGTATGTTGATAAACAATGGTACAAACTAACTGCAAAGTCCGGAACATTTAAAGAAGACCCAACCGGCATCCTTGACATCAGTATTTTACAGGAAAATATTTTGGAACCCATACTTGGTATCAAAGACCAGCGCACCGATACAAGAATAGATTTTGTAGGCGGCATACGTGGACTGGCCGAATTAGAGAACAGGGTAAACAGCGGAGAAATGGCAATGGCCATAAGCCTTTACCCGGTAAGTATTCAGCAATTATTTGATGTAGCTGATAGCGGTAATGTAATGCCTCCAAAAAGTACCTGGTTTGAGCCTAAATTGAGAGATGGATTATTAACGCACTTGATAGATTAATTCTACAAAATTTCTACTGATTTTTTGTAGTGTAAAAGGTTGAACTTATTCCGTGCTGCTATTCAATTGCTTTTTTTAAAGCAGCCCTTGCCAAAATCCTCGTAGAATCTAATGTGGGCAATGATGATTCATTTGGTAATACAATTAAAGGAATTTCTGTACACCCAAGCACTACTGCATCACAGCCCTTTAATTTTAAATCATCAATTGCATTTAAAAAATATTTTTTTGATTCTTGTTTTATTATACCATATACAAGTTCTTTAAAGATTATATCATTAACCTGGTTTCTTTGTTCTTCTGCAGGCGTTTCATAATTAATATTACAGGCTTCAAATTTTTCCGGATAAACCCGGCCTTCCATCAGATATTTTGTACCAAGTATTCCTATTTTTTTAAAATTATTTCTGTTGGCTTCCATGGTTACCTCTTCTGCTATATGTAACCACGTAGTAGATATTTGCTCCTTAACAATGGATAATGATTGATGAATGGTGTTGTCTGGGCAGATTAATATATCTGCTCCGGTTTTACTCAATTTATTTGCAGATGATATCATCAAATCAGCAACCCCATTCCAATTATCAGCTATAATGTATTTCATATATTCACTTAAAGGATGAGTATGAAGGCTTACTTCCGGATGAGCATGTTCACCCAAATATGCTGAACCTTCATTGCAGATTGTTTTATAACAAAGCGCAGCCCCTTCATAGCTGCAGGCTACAATGCCAATGTGTTTTGTAGTTTTATTATTACTCATTCTTATGTATTATTTATTGTTAAACAATTTCGCAAAATTACAGGTGTCCTCAAAAAATAAGTATTTTAACCTTACAACAAAGATTTAACATAGATAAATATTAAGAAGCGTTTTATACACCCGTCTTTTTTATCTTTACAACAATGAAAAAAACACTCTCCCTCTTTTTATTTTGTGCAGGCATTCAAATTTGCGCTGCGCAAACACAAAATTCAGCAGAATTACACGAAACGGCTAAAACCTTTATGCGGCAGGGCGATTATGCTAATGCAATATTGGTATTAAACAGAAGTGTGCAACTGGATCCTCAGAATATTGCCCTGGCAAAAGATTTAGCGTTGAGCTATTATTTTCAAAAAGATAATGCCAAAGCTTTGGAAACCATTAAGCCGGTGTTGGACCGGGAAGAGGCAGATGACCAGTGTTTTCAGATAGCCTGTAATATTTACAAGCAATTAGATATGGCAAAGGAGTGTGAGAAATTATATAAAAAGGGAATAAAAAAATTCCCCGACAGCGGGCCTTTATACAACGAGTTAGGCGAAATGCAATGGGAACAAAAAGATTTTGATGCCATTAAACAATGGGAAAAAGGAATAGAAACCGATCCATCTTACAGCAAAAATTATTACAACGCAGCTAAGTATTATTTTTTTACTGCAGATAAAGTATGGAGCATTTTATATGGCGAAATATTTATAAATATGGAGCCCTTTAGCAGCAAAGCCCCGGAGATAAAGCAGCTTTTGATGGACGGTTATAAAAAATTATACACCGATGCCAACCTGGAACAAAGTAACAAAGACAAAAATTTATTTGTAAAAACTTACCTGCAGGAAATGAATAAACAAACTTCTGTAACGGCCTCAGGTATAAACACCGAATCGCTGAGTATGATAAGAACAAGGTTTATTTTAGATTGGTACAATTCAGTACAAAACAAATATGCATTCAGGCTTTTTGAATACCAGCAACAGCTTTTAAAAGAAGGAATGTTTGATGCCTACAACGAATGGCTGTTTGGCCCGGTAGAAAATTTATCCGCATATCAAAACTGGGTAAGCACACACAGTGCAGAAAATAAAGCCTTTACCGATTTTCAGAAAGGGCGCATTTTTAAAATCCCGAAGGGACAATATTATCACTGATAAAAATATTTTGATGTTTAAACATTGTTTATCTATCTTTGTGTAAATAAACAATTATACATGAAAAAAATATTTTTTTTAGCGGCAGCCATTACCGCATTTGTTGCCTGTAATAACGCACCCAAAGCTGATAATGCACAAACTATAGACAGGCAAACGATTGCCACAGCAGATGGCACAGCATACGCTGTTGATTCTTCCTGTTCAGTTACCTGGATTGGCAGCAAGCCAACAGGTAAGCATACCGGTATTTTTAAACTAAAAGAAGGTTCTTTAATAGTAAAAGATAATAATCTTACTGCCGGTAGTTTTACCATTGATATAGCATCATTAACCAACCTTGACCTTGCTGCAGATGCAGAAAATAAAGGCAAACTGGAAGGCCATTTAAAAAGCCCTGATTTTTTTGATGCAGTAAAATACCCAACAGCAAAATTTCAAATTACTTCTGTAGAACCTTTTAAAGCAGATGATGCCAGTAAAGATGCAGTAATGAAAGATGCTACCCATACCATTAAAGGAAATCTTACTATAAAAGACAGCACAAAAAATATTTCTTTCCCGGCAAAAGTTACCGTAGATGGAAAAAAAGCAACAGCCATTGCAGATTTTAAAATAGACAGAACAACCTGGGGTATGAATTACAAAGGCCCAAACAACCCACAGGACTGGTTTATAAGCAAAGACGTAAATATTAAACTTAACATTGCTGCCAGCGAAAAATAATTTATTCTGAATTTAATATTTTGCCATCCGCCTAAGACGGATGGCTTTTTTTATATACCTTAGAGAGTATTAAAACTATTTTATGGAAGAGCAACGGGATGAACAACTATGGAAGCTTGCAAAAAAAAGAGCAGGTTTTCAACGCAGCCTTGCATCATATTTTATTGTAAATGCCTTTTTATGGCTGATCTGGTGGTTTACTTCGGGAAGGCTTGGGTATAACAGAGAATTACCCTGGCCGGTATGGCCAATGTTTGGCTGGGGTATAGGCCTTTTATTTCAATACCTGAATGCGTATGGCGGCGGCAAAAAAGATTTAGTAGAAAAAGAATATGAGAAGCTGAAAAATAAAAGCTGACATTATTTATACCTGTACAATAATCTGTAAAAAAATCTTGCCGCAGATTTGTTGTATAGAATGCCAGGCTAAAAAGGAGAATAGCGCATTGGAAACTTGCACTGTTACCAAAATTTTTTATTAACTTTTTTTTGAACGATTGCTTATGAATGAACATTCCAGATTATTTGATTTTCTTTATTACCAGTTGGCAAATTTCCCCAAGGCCGATATGTTTTCTGCAAAGCTGGATGGTGCATGGCAACCGCTAAGTACCGGGGCTGTAGCAGATACTGTAAACAGGCTTAGTGCCGGTTTACTAAAAATGGGTTTAAGCGGCAACAATATGGCCGTGGAAAACCAAGATAAGATTGCATTAATAAGCAGGAACCGGCCGGAGTGGTTAATATTAGATATGGCCTGCCAGCAGATTGGAGTGGTGCTGTGCCCGGTATATCCCACTACAAATATTAATGAACTTGAATTTATTTTTAATGAGTCTGCGGTAAAATATGTATTTGTAAGCGGCCAGGATATTTTAGAAAAGGTAAACGATATCCGTAGCCGGGTACCTTCATTAATATCGGTGTACAGCTTTGATAAATTAGAAGGGGCTGGATATTGGAAAGATATTTATGCAACTGTACATGCTCAGGATTTATCTAACATGGAAGAAATAAAAGATAATATTGAAGCACAGCATTGTGCCACTATTATTTACACCTCGGGTACTACCGGCACACCCAAAGGGGTAATGCTGAGCCATAGAAATATTGTAAGCAATGTTATAAATGGCAAACGCAGCTTTCCTTTTAATGATGCTCCCACTGCAAGATCGCTCAGTTTTTTACCGCTTAATCATATTTTTGAAAGAGTAGCTTCTTATATTTTTATGTATAGCGGCATATCTATTTATTTTGCCCAAAGCCTGGAGAGTATTGGCGATGATTTAAAGGAAGTAAAACCAAATGTTTTTTGCACTGTACCCCGGCTGTTGGAAAAAGTATATGAAAAAATTATGGCAAAGGGAGCAGCACTTACCGGCATAAAAAGAAAATTATTTTACTGGGCAGTAGCATTAGCCGGTAAATATGATAATTTAAAAAGCGGTGGCCCTGTTTATAACCTGCAACTGTCCCTTGCCAACAAACTTATTTTTAATAAATGGAGAGAGGCGCTGGGTAATAATATTATGTATATCATTACAGGAGGCGCAGCCTGCCAGGTAAGATTGCTGCGCATTTTTAATGCTGCCGGAATACCCGTTTACGAAGGTTATGGGCCTACAGAAAACAGCCCGGTAATAAGTGTAAACTGCCGCTATAAAGGAGGGATGAAGTTTGGCAGCGTGGGCCCGGTGCTGCAGGGGCAGGAAGTAAAATTGGAACCGGATGGAGAAATTTGTGTAAAAGGCCCAAGCGTAATGATGGGTTATTACAAAAGGCCCGATCTTACTGCAGAAACAATTATTGATGGATGGCTGCACACGGGCGATATCGGCATTTTTGAAGACGGTAAATTTTTAAAAATTACCGACCGCAAAAAAGAACTGTTTAAAACCAGCGGAGGTAAATATGTGGCTCCCCAGCCTATAGAAAATAAAATGAAAGAATCTCCTTTTGTAGAGCAGATGATGATAGTAGGTGCCGGACAAAAGTTTGTAGGCGCATTAATAGTACCATCTATACCCAATCTTAAAGAATGGATGCGCCATAAGGATATCCCTTTTACCACCAATGAAGATGCACTGCACAATCCAAAAGTGCTTACATTATACAAAGAACTGATAGAATCTTTTAATACTTTTTTTAACCATGTAGAACAGGTTAAAAAATTTGAACTGATACCTGAAGAATGGACCATTGAAACAGGCGAGCTAACGCCAACGCTTAAACTAAAAAGAAAAGTGATTATGGAAAAATATAAACCTGCAATAGAAAGGATATATCATTAAAAAAAGTCCCGGAAAATTCCGGAACTTCTGTGCATGACAACGAAATGGTTTCATAAAAATTGATAATCTTTTTTGATTTTTCACTGGATTTATTCCTTATTTTAAAGGGAATAAATAAAAGGGTTATGATAATTTTATTTTTTTCGGCCCGAGTAAGATTCAATAATGCCGGCGATATTTTCAAACTCACTTGATTTATCCACAAAGTGATCTGCACCAAGTTTTTTGCATAAAGTCTTATAGTTGTCACTCGTTTGGTTGGTAAGCATAATTACTTTTACCGCCGGATGATTTTTCTTTACAAACTTCAATAATTCAATCCCGTTTTTAATGGGTAAATGAATATCTAATAAGGCAATGTTTGGTTTAAAAGAAACGAGTTTTTCTACCGCTTCATCATAACCGGTAGCCACAGCCACTTCTTTTACACCTGCTAATTCTTTAATGATTTCCGAAAGTCTTTCCAATACCAGCAAAGCATCATCTACGATCAATACCTTGGGGTTATTTATTTTCATGCAGTTTAGTTGTTCAGTATATCGCAAATATACCAATAGAACTTTGGCATTTTTGTAATCGTCTATGCATGATAGTTGTAGTAGGTTTACTACTATAGGCAAATTTATTAAAGGAGTTTATTTTCAATGGCGTACAGGGTAAGGTCTGCATTATTTTTCATGTTCATTTTAGCCATTATGCGTGCCCGGTAGGTGCTTACTGTGGTTACACTTAAAAAAAAAGATTCTGCAATTTCTGAAACAGATTTACCGGCGGCAAGAAGTTTTAAAACACTGAATTCTCTGTCGGATAAATATTCGTGAGAGGATTTATTTGAATCCTGGTCTAATACTGATGCTAATTTATCGGCAATAGAAGCAGTAATATATTTTTTGCCAAGCATTACCCTTTGCACTGCATTTACCAATTCATCAGGGGCCATATCTTTACTTAAATAACCAGATGCTCCTGCTTTCAGCACACGTATTGCATATTGTTCTTCGGGATGTATGCTTAAAATTAAAACCGGCAATTTGGGGTGTAACTGTTTTATTTGCTGCAGGGCTTCCAGGCCACTCCGGCCAGGCATACTAAGATCACTTATTACTACATCCCACTCTTGCTGAATTATTTTTTTTACCATAGCTTCTGCATCTGCTACTTCTTCAATAATAGCTCCAGGAAAGCCTTCCAGCAATATTTGCCTAAGCCCCCTTCTTACAATTGTATGGTCATCTGCAATAAGTATCCGGATCATAACAATCCTGTTAAAGTGAGATAAAAATTATTTTAAAGGTACAATAATTCTTACCGAAGTTCCCATGCCGGGCTTACCTGATATTTCGTAAGTACCCCCCATTATTAAAGTACGTTCTTTCATACCTAATAAACCCAGTGTTTTTTTATGTTCTATATCCTGCGGGTTAAAGCCTTTGCCATTATCTGTAATCACTAATTCTAAAGTGCCGGCATTAATAATTAATGATGATTTTACTTCTGTTGCCAGTGCATGGCGCAGTACATTGGTAAGGCTTTCCTGGTATATCCTAAATACGCCTGTAGCCAGCGCCGGTTGCAGGTTTGCATTGTGAACATTACTTTTAAAAGTTGTTTTTATTTCTGCTCTTTTTTGAAACTCTTCACTTTGCCATTCCATAGCGGCAATAAGCCCCAGATCATCCAAAATACTTGGCCTTAATTCTGTAGCAATCCGGCGCACCGTTATTACTGTTTTATCAATCAACTGAATGGTATCTTTTATTTTATTATGCACTTCTTCATCTGCTGATTGTATTTTACGGTTTAGCCAGGATATATCCATCTTAAGGCCTGTTAACTGCTGCCCCAGTTCATCATGAATTTCCCGTGCCATGTGGGTTCTTTCGCTCTCTCTTATATTTTCCAGGTTGGCAGCAAGCTGACGGAGTTCTTCATGAGATTTTTTTAAATTTTCTTCTGCTATAATTTTTTCTGTTATATCATTTGCAAGTACCAGCTTAGCTTGTTTGCCTTCATAAAAAATATTGTGTGTAATTATATTTACCTGTACAATAGTTCCATCCTTTTTTTTATGTTGCCAGATGCCGGCATTAAATATCCCCGATGGCTGTGTTGCAATTTGCTGCTCCATCTTTTTTAAATCTTCTACAGGTCGTATATCTCTTATATTCATCTTTAAAAATTCTTCTTTTGAATAACCGTAATGAGCAATGGCTGCAGGGTTTACATCTAAAAAATTTCTTTCCGGTATGGATATCATCCACATGGGCATAGGGTTTTGATTAAACAGCAGCCGGTATTTATTTTCTGATATCCGTAACGCCTCTTCAGATTTTTTTCGTGCGGTAATATCCCTTACAATTGCCTGAAACCTGCCATCGGCTAATAATTTGGCGCTTATTTCTACATTAATAAGATTACCATTTTTGTGTTTTAAAAACCGTTCGCTCATTATTACCTGCCCACTAAGCAGTTCTTCAATACGCAATGGTTTTACTTTTAAATCCTCTTCAGTAATAATATCTTTTATATTTAATTTTAGTAATTCTTCTTTTGTGTATCCCACTAAAACAGATGCACTTGAATTTACATCTAAGTAATCGCCCGCCTGGTTACTTATGAAAATACCATCAGATGCCTGTTCTATAAGTGACCTGAATTTCTCTTCGCTTTCTTTAAGTTTTTGCTGCGATTTTATTCTCTCTGAAATATCAATACCCACTCCCATCAGGCAGGCTTCGCCTTCGTAATTAATTAACATCCCGGTAAAATAATAAGGTATTTCACGCCCATCCTTCGATATCAGATCAGCTTCTACACTATCTTCGCCTAATTCAAAAACACTGCTTAATTTTCTCTGTAGTAATTCCCTTTGATTTTCATTAAATAAATCCAGAGGATATAATTTTTTTATTTCTTCTCCGGTATAACCGGTTACCGTTTCTACATTTTTATTCCAGCGGTAAAATTTTCCCTGGGTATTAAACAAATAAAATATTCCTGGCAGGCTGTTTATAATGGAGTCGGATAATTCTTTTTCTGTGATTAATTTTTTTTCAGATTCTTTTTTTTGGGTAATATCCTGCATGGCGCCAAGCATACGGTATGCTCTTTTATCTTCATTAAAGAGAATATAAGCCCTGTCGTATAATGTCCGGTAGGTGTTGCCGTCCCTATCTCTCAGCCTGAATTCTTCGGTTACTAAAGTTTCACTTTTTTTAAGGGATTTTTTAAAATTATCAAGCAACGGATTCAAATCTTCTTTATGAATTCTGGAAGTAAACTGTTCAAAACTAAAATCTTCCCCGGCTACCAAACCAAAAATTTTACGAAAACTTTCATTGCCCCATATTTTATCTGTTTGCATATCCCAATCCCACACAGCATCGTTGGTGGCTTTGGCTACCAATAAAAATCTTTCATTTGATATTTTTAATTTCTGCTCTGAAGATTCTAACAGCTCAGTTGATTTTTTTCTTTCGGTAACATTAATCAGCGAGCCTATTATTGCCGGCTTGCCACGGTAAATAGTAAAAGAGCCAAACACTTCCAGATAAAGCAATTCCCCGGATTTATGTACGCCTTTAAATTCATAATTCATGCTTTTGTATTTACCTTCTATCCGGGAGCGTATATGATGCAGCACTTTTTGCCGGTCGTCAATATGTATAATTTTTTCAGGGGGAAATTGTTCTGCTATTTCATTGCCGCCGTATCCGAATATTTTTGCAAACGTTGGGTTTACATACACTAATTTTTCATTCTGAACAATGTAAACCCCCACCATAGATTGTTCTACCAGGCTTCTGAATTTAGATTCGGCTTCCAGCAAATCATGCTCTATCTGTTTTCTGCCGGTTACATCCTGCACAAGAGACATGATGCCAACCGTATTTCCCTTATCATCTTTTAAAACAGAATTATACCATTCGCAATAAATTATTTTTCCGTCTTTTGTTTTGTTTCGGGTATCCACTACATTATTCTGAATATAGTTGCCAGCCAGATTTTTTACTGCCTGCCACAAAAGAGTTTTATCTTCTTCATAAATCACTTCGTCTATATTTAAATTGCCAGCCAGTACTTCATTTTCTGACCAACCAAAAATCTGTTCTGCCAGTTTGTTCCATTGTAATATTTTTAAATTACTATCAAACTCTATTACCCCCATGGGTGTATTCTTTATATGGTAACTAAGTTTTTGATGAACTTTTTCCAGAGAAATTTCTGCTTTCTTTCTTATGGTAATGTCAAGATAATAAACTGATATACCATCTGCCGATGGATAAATTAAATCTTCAAACCATTTATCTTTTTTAAAATAATATAGCTGTAACCGTTGTGGCTGCTGGGTTTGCTTTGCCATTTGCAGTGCAGAGTAAAAAGGTTCATCTGCCACATCGGGAAATTCATCCCAAATATTTTTACCAATTAAATCCTCAGCTTTTTTTCCGTGTAACTCGGCTGCTTTTTTATTTACGTAAGTATAATTCCATTGATTATCCAATGCAATAAAAGCATCTGCAATTCTTTCAAAAACATTATTTAATTCGGCCACTTTTACTTTTACCTGTTGCTGAAGATTTACGGTAAGCTGCTGCACCCGGTACTCCATATTTTTTCTTTGTGTAATATCTCTTATTACATTTACTATACCAAGCTTTTCGCCGGCTGCTCCTTTAATAGAAGAAGTACTTAATTCTACATTAATCGGATTGCCATTTTTATGATGATGTATGGCTTCTCCTTTCCAGTAATCATTTTCAAAAGAATCGGGCAAAGTTTCGGTATGTAAAGGTTTAATTATCTTAATATTCAGTAAAGCTTCTACTTCTTTCCCAATCACTTCCTGCTCTTTATAGCCGTATAATTTTTCAGCATATACATTCCAGTTAGTAATATTATATTTTGCATCGGTGGTAATAACAGGGTCGGATATATTTTGAATTATGGAGGCATTAAACTTTAATGTTTTTTCATTTTTCTGCAGTTGACCAAAATCATTTTTAATGGTTTTAAAGCTGTAATAAAGTATCAGATAAAAGAATATTGCCAGTAATAAAAATTGCCAGGCTGTTCGTTTTGCATATTTCTCTCTTTCTACATTAGATTCCTGTAAAAGCAGCCTGTCTTTATTTTCGATAGAACTGATAGTTGCAGTAATACTGTCTGTTATTAATATTACAGTTGCCGCCTGTGCAGTTTTTGCTACAGAATCGTGCCGGTTAATACGCATAGCTTCCACCGCCGATTTAGAATACCAAAGTTTTTTATTTAAAAGCGAAAGTAATTTTGTACGCTCTTCAAATTTTGTAGAATCGGTTAAGGTCAGTTGCGCTAAAATACTGGTGTCTCTTCTGATACGCTTCATGCCCTGATTGTATAAATCTAAGAAAACTACGTTACCGTAATTGGTAAATCCACGCTGGCCTGCTTCTATAAGTTGTATATCTGCGGAGATATTCTGAAGCTGCAGTAAAACATCTAATGCTGATTTTACATTACGGCTTTCGCTTTCTGTTTTATTCACATTATTATAAGTTGCCAGCATAAAAATGCCTACGAAAATAAAAGCAGTTATAAATGTAAGGCGTACCCTGTTAATAGTTATCCTGTTTTTCATTACCTGTAAAATCATATTTATAAATATAAAATACAAAAAAAAGATTAAACCATGCATTTGTGCAGGGTATATTATTAATAAGCGGTTATTTAAAGCAGATTTTTTAAAATAAATGGTTAATTTGCTTTGCTATTATCCTTTACCGATATAAAATTTATTATATCCATCCTAAATTTTAAAAACAACAATTTTTAAATGCCTTATACTAAATACAGCCTGCCGGTATTACTTATAGAAGATAATATTACGGATGAAGCACTGTTTTTAACCCTTGCAAAAAAAGCAGATTTTCCCTTTGCCAAAATTAAAGTTGCTGACACAGAAGAAAAAGCCTTAAAACTACTGGTTGATTTTTCGCCTGCGATTATTTTCTTAAACTATACGTTTAAAAAAAACAAAAGCAACAGTATCATAAAAAAAATAAAACTGCATAGCCCTTATATCCCGATAGTGCTTTTAGTAAATAAAAATATTTTGCTGCCCTCAAAAGATAAGCTGCTGAAGATGGCAAATGATTATCTATATACATCCACATTAACTGCTGCCCTGTTAGACAAATGTATTTTTTATACCCTTGATAAATGCAAAAATGAATTACAGGTTAAAGAAACTTCAGAGCGTTATGATTTGCTAACCAAGGCTACAAATAATATAGTATGGGATTGGGATTTAAATAAACATGCTTCTTATTGGGTTGGCAGTGGCCTGCCGGATATACTTGGATATCCACAACACGAAATGATTGTAGATAGTGATTTTTGGGAATCTAATCTGCACCCCGGAGATAGGGAAAGGGTGATAAGCAGGCTGCAGGATATTTTTAAAAAAGCGAGTTCTAATAAATGGGAAGATGAATACAGGTTTAAAAATAAAAACGGGACTTACTCTTATATTAATGATCGTGGCTTTATCATTTATAAAGAAGGTAAACCTGTAAGGATGATAGGTTCTATGGAAGATGTAACAGAAAAAAAATTGGCCGAAGCTTCCCGTTTATTATCAGAAAACAATTATAAGAATTTATTTGATAATAACCCTTTGGCAACATATATCTGGAGTGTTGAAACGCATAAAATACTGGAAGCAAATGAAATGGCGCTTAAAGAATATGGATACAGTAAACCGGAGTTTTTAAAATTAACTGTTTTTGATTTACGGCCAGAGGAAGAAATAGAAAAATTTAAAAAGAGAGTAAGAGAAGTACTAAGCGAAAAAAAATTAAATCACGAATATATCTGGATACATAGAAATAAAAACGGGGAGCAAATACTAATGCAGGTATCCTCTTATAAAATTATGTATGCCGGTGTGCCGGCTGTACTTTCACTTGCAAAAAATGTAACAGAAGAAGCAGCTTTGACAAAAAAGCTTGAAACACAAAAAAATATAAAAACCAAACAAATTGCTGAAGCTGTTATAATAGCACAGGAAAAAGAAAGAACAGAAATTGGTAAAGAGCTGCATGATAATGTGAACCAGTTGCTGAGTGCAAGCCGACTTTATATTGAAGCTGCTAAAACAGCCAAAACCAACAGCAATGGCTTGCTTACACAGGCTTCGGAATATATTATGACGGCAATTGAAGAAATAAGGGTACTCTCTAAAGCCCTTAATACACCATTAATAAATGAAATAGGTTTTAGCGAAGCGGTTGAAAACCTGGCCGATGATTTAATGGTGGTAAACGACATTAAAATTACAATTGATAAAAATAATTTTGACGAAATATCACTGCATGAAAATTTTAAACTTACCCTGTTCAGAATTATGCAGGAACAGGTTACTAATATCCTGAAGCATTCAAAAGCTACCCAAGCAAGCATTAAATTAGAACGCAGCAGCACTAAAGTATGCTTACAGATACAGGATAATGGTATTGGCTTCGACACTAAAAAAAAGTCGAAAGGAATTGGCCTTATAAATATTAAAAGCAGGGCCGCATTGTACAAAGGAGTAGTAAATATTTCATCAAAAAAAGAAAAAGGCTCCCGCCTCCTGATAAATTTTCCACTGGCAGAGGTATTGGAAGACAGTAATGAAATGGTTAATTCATAACACTTACATGAAGCTTTGCAAGTGCATATAAATCTACCAGGTTATTTATATGCAGTTTTTCAAAAATTCTGTTTTTTTGAGTACTGATGGTAGAGCTGTGTAACTTCATACAGTTGCAAATATCGCTGATTGTTTTTCCCTGCATCAAAAAACGGGCTATTTCAAATTGCTTTGGAGATAATTTTTCAAAAGGGCTATCGGTTATTTTTTCAAACATTTCTGATGCAAAGCCCTGGCTTAATGTTGGGCTAAAATATCTTTTATTATTCAGTACACAGGATACTGCCGCTTTTATTTGTTCGGCAGGTTCATCTTTTCTTACATACCCCATGGCACCTATTTTTAAAAAACGCCGGGCGTAAAAATTTTCGGAACTCATGCTGAAAATAAGAATTTTAGAAGCTGGTTTTAATTTTAATACCTCCTGCACCATTTCAAAAGTATCGCTGCCCGGTATATTAATATCTAAAACAATCAGCGCATAATCGTTGGTTTTTATTTGCTGCATAAAATCTTCGCCGTTGGCGGCTTCTGCAAAGTTGTACCCGCTAAAATCATTACCCAGTAATATTTTTAAACCAGATCTTATAATGCTGTGATCATCTACCAGTAAAATTTCTTTCATAAATAAATTCTTTGTCAGCTTTGCTGGCTGCTTTTTGTTATTATCAAACGCCTTTTTTTTCTTTTTATTTTATTGTATTATATTTAGTTTGTTTAAGAGCAGTTTGTATTAAAATAAAATTATCTATAAATGATATAGCCTGATTATATAAATCAATTGTTTTATTTATTTTATTTTTGAAATAGCGGGGTATATTTTTTGCAACAATCATTTATGAATATTGGTTCGCTGTTTGCTGATAAACTACTAATAATTTTTTACTCTTAAAACTACTCTAAAATTGAAGAAATTTTTATTAATAGACGACCATGTTGTTGTAAGGTCCGGAATTAAAGTGTTATTATCTGAGATTTATAAACCATCACTGATAGACGAAGCGAATGACGGGGAAAGTGCACTTGCAAAAATAAAAGAAACTATTTACGATCTTGTAATACTTGATGTACAAATGCCCGACACCGACAGTTTCGGGTTGATGGAATATTTTAAAGCAAGATATCCTTCCCTTCGTGTGCTTGTTTTTTCTATGAGCCCGGAAAATATTTACGCCCGGCGCTTTTTAAAAGCGGGCGCAAAAGGATTTATCAATAAAAATGCGCCACTTGATGAAATAAAAAAAGCCATCAACCTGGTATTAAATAATAAAAAGTATATAAGTGAAGGCATGGTAGAAATTTTAGCTGAAGCCAATGCAAAAGAAACAGACAGCAATCTGTTCAACACCCTTTCTGCCCGTGAATTTGAAATTGTTTCTCTACTGCTGAACGGAAAAACCATCAGCAATATAGCCTCTACACTACACCTGGCAGTTTCTACAATCGGTACACATAAAGCAAGGTTATTTAAAAAATTAAATGTAAGTAATCTTTTAGCCTTAAAAGATCTGGCCAATAAGCATAATTTATAAGGCCCGGCTGCTTCACCGTTTTAAAAACAGTAAAGCAAAAGAATTTTGTAAAAACAATTTATCTTTTCGTAAATTTCCTAAAATTTTTTTTATGAATCGTATTAATGATATACTCAGCAGAAAAGGCAGATCAATCGTCACCATTTCGCCAGACATCAATACTTTGGATGCCTTAAAAATAATGGCAGAAAAAAATATCGGCTCTGTAGTGGTAATGCAGCAAGATGAATACCTGGGCATCATTACCGAAAGGGATTATTCAAGAAAGGTAATTTTAAAAGGGAAAAGCTCTGCCAATACCACTGTTGCAGAAATTATGTCGGTAGGGCTTCCGCACATAACCCCTCAAGACAGTATTGAACATTGTATGGCATTAATGACCGGCAACAACATCCGTTATCTGCCTGTTTTTAAAGATAATAAATTAGCCGGCATTATTTCTATGAGCGATGTGGTTAAACAGATTATTCTGGCACAGCAGGATACCATCAACCACCTGGATAATTATATACGGCAATAAACAGTTGTCTATTGCATTTTTAGCTGCTCTTTTTCTTACAAAATTTTGTGGCCTCGCCAGGAATCGTACCCGAAAAAATTTATTTGGGCGGGGAACCTGGGTCTGAAACCCGCCTCATAAATAATTCGGATAAACTTCGGAAACGCTTATACTATCCCGCCATTTTTTGTGGCCTCGCCAGGAATCGAACCTGGGTCTGGAGCTTCGGAAACTCTTATACTATCCATTGTACGACGAGGCCATTAAATTTAGATTTGCGAATGTAGAATTTTGTATTGAAATGACCGTCTTTCATTTTTAGCTGGCTGCTGGCATTTATCTTTTTAATGCATAAATGAATTTTGAATTTATTTAGCAAATCCCTGCACATTAGTGCCAAATATTTTTACTGCAATGGCCAGCAATATTACGCCGAAAAATTTCCTTACTACCATTAATCCATTTGGGCCAAGCGCCCTTTCTATCCATTTTAAAGAATGCAGCACTAAAAATATAATGATAAGGTTTATTAAAATTCCTATCAGAATATTGCCGTCATAAAAATTTGCCTTTAATGACATGATGGTGGTCAATGTACCCGACCCCGCTATTAACGGGAAGGCAATGGGCACCACACTTCCCCCAACTTTCCCGTTAGGGTCTGGTTTAAAAAACTCCATACCCAATACCATTTCCAACCCCAGAATAAATATTACAATACTACCTGCTACTGCAAAAGATTTTACATCCAAGCCAAGCAAACCCAAAAACTGTTGCCCCACAAATAAGAACAGGATCATTAAAGCGCCGGATGCCAATGTAGCCTGGCCGCTTTTGATATGGCCGCCCATTTTTGCTTTCAGGGAAATAAGTATAGGAGCAGACCCCAACATATCTATCACCGCAAAAAGCGTAAACGATATGGTTATAATTTCTTTTATAGCCAGCTTGCTCAGGTCAAACATACCAGGTGGTTTTGCGCAAAGATAACAAGCCATATCCTGTTTTCCTTTTTTGCCCGATGCTACTTTTATTTTATACTGTGTTGAAATTTTGCACCAACGCTGATTGATGACGGTGCAGATGGATTAAAGAACCGGTTGCCGGCTGCATTCAGGTCGTTACCCAGGCTATATGGAGTATTAAAAGAATATTCATAAGATGCAAAAAAATCTGAACTGATAAATTTGCCCAGCCGTTTTTTAATGCCGGCTTTTAAAAATAAAAGATTGTATTGCCCGGCAAAAAATGTATTGGCATCATTCACCGGAATTTTACCCGTGTAGCTGTAAGTAAAATCTGCATATAGCCCTTTCGAGACAAGGATATCAGTACCAGCTACTAAAACATTGGGCGGAGTGCCTGTAAGTTTATTGCCATCATACTTAACAGTTGCCTGCTGGTACTGTGCAAACCTGGCGTGTATGTTGGTGTAATTTATCCAGAATTTTAATTGCCTTAAAAAAAACCTGTTGTTATTTACGGGCAAATAATTGAGCGCTGCTTCCTGCCCATACTGTTTCGTTTTGCCGGCATTTACATAATAATCTGCACCCGAAGCATCTCTCCTGCTTACAATAGTATTTTGCAGGTTCAAAAAATACGACGCCGCATCTATCCATAATTTATTTTTTATTATGGTAGCTTTTAATCCTGCTTCGTAGTTGATTGCTTCTTCTGCATTCAGCGCTGTATTAAAATTACCGTCACTGGCATGTATCTCATCAATAGATGGCTGCGAAAAGCCTTTGCTTACTGCTGCATAAACATTTACATCAGCAGATATTTTTTTTAAAACTGCCAGCCGCGGAATAAAGGGTGGCTTAAAATTGCTGGTTGCTTTTGTTGCCGGCAATTGGTTTACTCTCATAAAACCATAATAAAAATTATTGTAACTGATACCGGCAGTTACCATAAAATCTGCGGGCAGAATGAATTCTGTTTGCACAAATAAATTGTATTGCCTGGCATTTATTTTATCATGATATTGCAGGGTATCTATATTACCGGATTTGTTTGAAAATGTACTTGTATTGGTAAATTCATATTGATATTCCCCACCGAAAGTACCCGTAAAAAAATTATTTTTATACTGAAAAACAGACCGGATTCCGGCGCCGGTTTCTGTTTTACTTTCATAATTTCTAATACTGGGATTTTTAAAATAAGTGGTAGAAAAGTAAACACCTGTTGTATTTTTAAAACGGCTGCTAAATTGAAATTCGTCTGCCGTGCCTGAATAAAATGTTTTAAAATACAGGGCAGCTTTTTGCTGTTCTGCACTTTTAAAAATTCCGCTTGCAGGCCTTGCCTGCTTTGGGTTCTGCTGCATTTCGGCTAAGGTTAATGCCCCCGGAGTTTGATAATACAGATTACTGTAGAAAACAGTTGTACTCAGGGTTTGCTTATTGCTGATAGTATATTTTGCTGCATAGTTTACTGCGTCTTTCCGCATAGTTGTATGCACCCGGTAACCATCTGATTGCTGATGATTAAATGATAACACACTATTAGTTTTACTGCCTGCCTGCACATAGGATGCACCTGCAGAAAATAATCCATAACTGCCTGCTGCAGTTTGCAATTGAATATACTTTTTGGCTGATGCAAAAAATTCATTACTTAGTAATACCACTCCACCTGTTCCTGAGCCATACATACTACCCGAAGGGCCTTTGATAATTTCTATTTTATCAATATTATTAAAAGCAATTTCGTTAATATAGGTGTTGCTGTTTGCATCGGTAAAAGGAATTCCGTTCCAGTAAATTTTTACATTTCTTATACCAAATGCAGAGCGCAATAAATTGCCGCGTATGCTTAACCGGTAGCTGCCGGGGCTTCGCTCATCCATCTTTACGCCAGGCACTGTGTTTACAGCGGCTACAAAAGATTGATTGCTGAAACGCTCCAGGGAATTTTTATTTAAAACACTAACGGCTGCTGGGATATTTTTCAGCAGGCCATTTTTCTCAAAGGCTTTTACTATGGCCTCATCTAAAAAAGTATTGCCAGGCAAAAGCATTGTTACCGGAACGGGTAGTGAGGAAACCAAGATGTCTGTGGCATTATAACCCACATAGCTAAAGGAAAGCCATACAGGTAAAGAAGGCACTGAAAAATTATAATTACCTACAGCATCTGTTATAGCTATAGCATTGTTTTTATAAAAAACAGTAACGCCTTGTAATGGCTGCTGCGCTTCATTTATAAGCTTACCCGTTATTATAATTTGTGCAGAGCAAAAATTAAATAAGAACAAACAAAAAAAAATGATGAAGCTATATTTCTTCATATAATTAAATAGAGACTGTAAGTTCATTTATATAAACGAGATGAAAAATAAAAAAGTGCATGCTCTAAGGATTTGTCCGAAATTATATCAGGTCTTTTCTTTATTTTTTTTAAAACAAGCGCCGCAGATTCGCAGATTAAATCCACGAATCTGTGGTAAAAAAATAAATTGGCGGGTGAAACCAATTTTCAGGCTGCTGCTAAGTAGCTTTTTGCGAAGCACATAATTCTTTTAATTCTTCAAGACATACCAGGCAAAGGCAACCTTTATACCGGCTTTTTATAAACCTGCTTTCTTCTGCAGAAAGCTTTATAGTATTGCATTGGCACTGTAAAATATCAAAGGCATCACAGTCAAAAAAATGCTTACAACGGGGGCATATTTTTACTTCATCCATCGGTATAAATAAATTTTTTAAGCTGGATAATTTTCACAAAATTTCATCATATTATTTTAAAAACAGAATAGAATAAAAATGTAAACAGCAAAAATAGAAATCTGCTGGCTGAATATGCTGCAAAATATGGCATTAGTATTAAGAGCTTTCAGTATCTTTTCAGTATGCAAGTAAAAAACAAACTGAATCTTTTTTCTTTTACCATGATAGTGATAGGCCTGGTAATTGGCATGGGTATTTTTAGAACAGCGGCCACCAGCGCCAAAGATGCCATTACCCCTTCTGTTTATTTCAGTGCCTGGATTATTGGCGGGCTGGTAGCTTTTTGTGGCGCACTTACCTATGCAGAAATAGGCAGCCGCTACCCGGTAACAGGTGGTTATTACAAGGTGTTTGCAAAAGCTTATCATCCCAGCATTGCGTTTGCTATTAACTGTTTGATATTGGTAAGTAATGCCGCCAGCCTTAGCGGTGTAGCTTTGATTGGCAGTGGTTATTTATTAAAATTATTTCCGGGGCAATGGACAGATATTGATAAAGCGCTGGTAAGCTGCGGAGCCATCATCATTTTTTATTTTATTAATTTAAGAGGGCTAAAGATGAGCTCAAAGACACAGAATATTTTAATGCTCATTAAAATTACTATGCTGCTGGTATTGATAGCTGCATTATTTTTTCCGGGTAAATATGCGGTTAATGATAATGCTGTATCTCATTTTCAGGATACTTCTTCATCAAATTGGCTTAGCTGGATAAAGAGCCTGGGTGTGAGCCTGATTGCGGTTTCATTTACATACGGCGGTTATCAGCAAACGATCAATTTTGGTAATGAGGTAAAGCAGCCTTCTAAAAATATACCGAGAGGTATTTTTATTGGTATCGTTATTATAATTGTGCTGTACCTGTTGGTAAACCTGAGTTATTACAACCTGGTAGGCTTTAACCAGATGAAAGGCGAACATGAAATTGCCTACGTAGTGATAGATAAAGTTTTTGGCAATACAGGTGCCACGGTGTTTGCTGCGTTTCTTTTTTTGGGGGTAATGGCTTATGTAAATGGACTGCTGCTGAGCAACCCCAGGGTAATGTATGCCATGGGCGATGATGGCAGCCTGCCAAAAATATTTGCCAAACAAAATGA
>JANLQE010000387.1:0-8477 GCA_031367625.1 Bacteroidota bacterium | reverse complement strand
TGTTGATGGAATGATTTACTTAATAATTTTCGGCGGCGGCTGCATTGCAGGAATGGTATTGGCTGCCGGTTTTTTCAGCATCCCTTTTTCAAAAAAGCTGATGCAGGCAAAGGCATTGCAAAGTTTTTTAATCATCTCTTCTTCTGTACTATGCCTTTTATATGGCGGCAGAGTTATTTACGAAAACCTGATTTAAAATATGAAATATGAGTTATGAAATATGAAATTACGCCGACAGCAGAAAAGGATTTCATAACTCATGTTTCATAATTCATATTTTTAAACCGTATTATGACATCTTTAGAAATTTTATTAGAAGCTTTAAAGGTTTATGAAATTGAGGTAATTACTATTGAAGGCAACCGGGTTAAACTGCAAAATAATTACGAAGTAGAAGTTGAGAAAAATAAACTCTACAAATTAATTGATGACGGTTATATTGTTGCACCATTCAGCGATTTGAATGATTTGTGCAGGTTTATTTTGAGGTAAATTTCCCTTGTGCATTTTTATTAATATTTTGAATTACCGTAAATTCTAAAAGTCTCCATAAGCAATTTTATATCCGTAAAAGCCTGTTTGGCTTAATAAAAGACTAATTTCATTAATAATTTAAAATAAATTTTCAGGGACATTTGCAGTCATTTGGAAAGATAAATTTAAAAAAATCGGGAACATAAATACTATCTCATTTTTTTAAACATAACAATAATCTATAAATAAAAATATAGTTTTTAATTAAAAAAAAATGACTCCGGAAATATTTTACAGCTCAAGAGTAGCAACTTTATCTGCCGAAAGAAAAAAACTATTACTAAAAAAATCCGTGTTTGGCATACTGCGCCTGGGCAGCATTGCTGTATTGATTGCGGTATTTTATTTTTTATGGGCAACAGGGCCGGTTTATGTGGCTGGGGCTGCAGTTTTATTAATCATCATTTTTATACAACTCATTTATAAAGATCTTGCCAACAGGGCTGCCATTACTAACTTAACACATTTAATAAAAATTAATGAAGATGAAATAAAAGCAGTGGAGGGCAGTTATTATCATTTTGCTGATGGCGTATCTCTTGCACCTAAAGAACATTATTATGCTAACGATATGGATATATTTGGCCATGCATCTTTGTACCAGTTTGTAAACCGGAGTACTTCCGAAATTGGCGCTGCCCAATTAGCTGCATGGCTGCTGCAGCCTGCGTTACCCAACGATATTTTATCCAGGCAGATGGCTGTTAAAGAGCTAAAAGAAAAAACAATCTGGCGGCAACAGTTACAGGCTTATGGCAAAGAAAAAAGTATTACAAAAAACACTTTACTCCGCCTGCAGAATTGGTTTGCACAGGCAGATTCATTTTCATCCTTTAAACATTGGCAATGGCTGCGTTATGCTTTGCCTGCAGTTATTTCAGGAATAAGTGCAGCAACTTATTTTGATCTGCTAAGCATGGGAATTTTTTATGGATCGCTGTTACTATTTGCTGTAACAGCATTTCAGGTAAATAAATATGTGGCTCCTGTGCATGAGCAATTATCAAAAATGGTAGATGAATTAGATACGCTTTCGCAAACCATTGAAGCAATAGAAAAAGAAAATTTCACATCGCCGTTGCTTATTGAGTTACAACAAAAATTTTCAGAAAAAAACGGGACGGCTTCTAAGAAATTAAAGCAACTGAAAAAAATATTAGACCGGCTGGATATACGCTACAACATTGTAATATCTGCACCGCTTAATTTATTTCTTTTATGGAATTTGCAACAGGTGCTTGACCTGGAAAAATGGAAACATCAATATGCCGGCGGTGTAAATAACTGGTTTAATGCATCAGGGATTTTTGAATCATTAAATTCTTTTGCAACGCTTCATTTTAATAACCCAACATGGGCTTTTGCGGGCCTGCACAAAAAACATTTTTTTATTGAAGCTGCTGCAATGGGGCATCCGCTGATAAACGAAACCAAGCGGGTAAATAATTTTATAAATATTGAACAAAGTGCCGAAATAATGTTGGTAACAGGCAGCAACATGGCTGGCAAAAGTACTTACCTGCGTAGTATAGGTATTAATGTTATACTGGCCATGGCCGGCGCCCCGGTGTGTGCAAGCCGTTTTATTTTATCGCCCGTACAAATTATCAGCAGCATGCGCATTGCAGATAATTTAGAAGAAAGCACTTCTACTTTTTATGCAGAATTAAAAAAATTAAAAACAGTAATTGATAAAGTAAATAATGGCGAAAAGATTTTTGTATTGCTGGATGAAATTTTGCGTGGTACAAATTCGCTTGACAGGCATACGGGCTCTGTGGCACTGATAAAACAACTAATAAAAAAAGATGCAGCCGCTATAATAGCAACACATGATGTGGCCCTTGCAGAACTGCAGAAAGAATACCCTGAGAATATTATGAACTACCACTTTGATGTACAGGTAAATAACGAAGAACTGTATTTTGATTACAAACTAAAGCCCGGCGTTTGTACCAGCATGAACGCATCTATATTAATGAAGAAAATAGGGATTGAACTTTGAATGGGGAATACCAATTGACAATTGGCAATGGGCAATGGAAAAACTTTAAACTTTTTAAACCTCTTAAATCTCTTGAACCTTTTAAACCTTAAACTTTTTAAACCTTAAACCTTTTAAACCTTTTAAACTTTAAACCCTTTAACCCTTTTTCCCGGTTAGCATGGGCACAAAAGAAAAATTATTAAATGCTTCTTCCGTTGTGCTGCCATCTTCATTCTTTGTAATCCTTAGCATCCGCTGGTGTTCGCCTGCATCCACGGGAATCACCATAATTCCTCCGGCTTTTAATTGTTCTGTTAATTTAGGCGGAATAAAAGGTGCCGCTGCGGTAATAATTACTTTATCAAATGGGGCATAAGTAGGCAAGCCCTCAAAACCATCTCCGTAAAAAAATTTAATATTATTATATTTTGTTTTAAAAACAAACTCCCTTGTTTTTTCAAAAAGATTTTTTTGCCGCTCAATGGTAAAAACTTTTGCGCCCATTTCTGCCAGTACCGTTGCCTGGTAAATACTTCCTGTACCTATTTCTAAAATTTTATCCTGGGGCTTTACCTGTAATAATTGTGTTTGATACGCCACGGTATAAGGCTGCGAAATTGTTTGCCCTTCTGCAATCGGAAATGCCCTGTCTTCATAAGCAATATTATCCAGCGCAGTATCCAAAAAATAATGACGGGGGATATTGTTCATGGCTGCCAATACATTTTCATCTGTAATGCCTTTTTCCCGCAGGATATCCAATAGTTTTTTACGCATTCCCTTGTGGCGGTATGTATCTTCAAATTTTCTCATAGCAGGTTGCAAGATAAAAAAATGCCCCGACAAAAGCCGGGGCAGTCAGGAATATAAAAATTATAAATTATTTCAGTCCCAATTCTTTTTCAATACGTTTTATCTTATCATCCAGTAATTTTTCTGTTGCATCAAAATCTGCAGCGCTTGCCAGTGGTGCATTTACGCTGAAATAATATTTAATCTTAGGCTCAGTACCACTTGGCCTTGCAGAAACTTTTGTACCGTCTGCCAGTTCAAACTGCAGCACATTACTTTTGGGCAGGTCAATTTTCCAGGTAGATTCATCTGCCAGTTTTTTGCCATGCTGCAGTTCATAATCCAAAATTTTATCCACCATTACCCCATCTATTTTATGTGGTGGGTTACTCCGGTCTTCTTCCATCATCTTTGCAATTTCTGCAGCACCGTTCATCCCTTTTTTTGTAATGCTTATTAAATTTTCTTTATAAAAACCATATTCTACGTACAGGTCTAAAAGTTTATCAAACAGGCTGCGTCCTTTATTTTTTTCATACGCAGCCATCTCACAAATTAAAGCCACTGCACTTACTGAATCTTTATCTCTTACCTTATCGCCAATCATTAATCCAAAACTTTCTTCGCCACCGATAATATAATTTTCTTTGCCTTCTTTTTCTTTTATCATGGAAGATATCCATTTAAAACCGGTGAGCACATTGTAACAGGCTACGCCGTTTGCTTTGGCAATAGCATCTATCATATCAGTAGTAACAATTGTTTTTATCACCATATCATTTGGCTGTGCAATGCCTTTTGCTTTACGGGCTTCTATCATATAATTAAAAGCAAGCAGGGCAGTTTGATTTCCGTTCAGCAAAATCCATTCGCCCTTATTATTTTTTACGCCAACGCCTACCCTGTCTGCATCGGGGTCGGTACCCAACAAAATATCTGCATCCAGTTCCTGCGCCAGTTTAAGGCCCATGCTCATAGTTTCTTTTTCTTCGGGATTGGGATAAACTACTGTAGGGAAATTTCCATCAGGTACCATTTGTTCTTTTACAATATGTACATTGGTAAAACCAAATTTTTCCAATGCCTGCGGCACCAGCATAATGCCTGAGCCATGTATGGGAGTATAAACAATTTTAAGATCGTGCTGGGCTTTGCATGTATCGGGATATACACTTAAGCTCTTTACCATTTTCAGGTAAGCTTCATCCATTTCTTTACCAATAGTGGTAATATTTCTTTCTCCCCCACTCCATTTTACATCATCAATAGATGCAATTTTTTCTACTTCTACAATTACATTTTCATCATGCGGCGCTACCATTTGTGCACCATCATCCCAGTAAGCTTTGTAGCCATTGTATTCTTTAGGATTATGGCTGGCAGTACATACCACGCCACCCTGGCATTTTAAATTACGTATGGCAAAACTCAGTTCCGGTGTAGGGCGAAGGCTTTCAAACAAATAAACTTTTATGCCGTTTGCCCCAAAAACATTGGCGGTAATTTCTGCAAAATCACGGCTGTTGTTGCGGCAATCGTGGGCAATAGCTACGCTTACCTCATCACCAAAACATTGCTTTAAGTAATTAGCATAACCCTGGGTAGCCATGCCCACCGTATATCTGTTTATGCGGTTTGTACCTACTCCCATTATGCCACGAAGCCCGCCGGTACCAAACTCCAGGTTTTTATAAAATGCATCTGCCAGCTCATCAGGGTTATCATTTTCTAATTTTCGTATCACTTCTTTGGAGCCTTCATCATAATTTCCGGCCAGCCAGTTATCTATTTTTGTTTGAATAATTTTATCCATAATATGTTGTTTTACATCTACACAAATATATTATTCGTATTTGAATAACACACTTAACTGCTATTTTTGTTTTTTATGAAACCAGCATTTAATCATTTCTCTACTTCAGTGGCACAGTTTACACCGGGGAAGGAAGTGCATTATTGTACCAGAAAAGCTATATTCAGTTTTTTTTTGGCGGTGCTCCTGGCTACATCTTCCTTTGGCCAGGACACTTTATCAACAAATACAATTACGGTAAAAAGCAAATTTTCTGACCCAATTGCATCTCAACAACCCATATACCCATTAAATAAAAAAAGGGTTAAGATTGCAGCAGTTACAAATGTAGTTGCTTACAGTGCCGCTATGGTAGGGCTTTACGCTACCTGGTACAAAGATTATCCGCAAAGCAAATTTCATTCTTTTAATGATATTCAGGAGTGGCAGCAAATAGACAAAATAGGCCATGCTTACAGTGCTTATGCCGAAAGTAAGGCCAGTATGGAACTTTGGCGATGGACCGGCATTGACCGAAAAAAAAGAATATTACTGGGTGGCTTAAGCGGCGCCGCTTACCAAACCGTAATAGAAGTATTGGATGGTTTTAGCAGCGAGTGGGGTTTTAGCTGGGGCGACTTTGGTGCCAACATTGTTGGCAGCGGATTATTTACAGCGCAGGAATTTGCCTGGGACGAACAGCGGATACAATTTAAATGGTCCTTTCACCGTAAACACTACAGCGATGCCACTTTAAATAAACGCAGCGATGATATTTTTGGTAAAAGCAACGCCGAACGTTTTTTAAAAGATTACAACGGGCAAACCTATTGGCTAAGCACAACAGTAAAATCATTCTTTCCTCATTCCAATATTCCTGCATGGCTGCAGCTATCGGTAGGTATGGGGGCAGAAGGTATGTTTGGAGCAAGGGGAAATTTAGGTAAAGATAAAAGCGGTAATATCATCTTTAACCGGCCAGATATACAACGGTACCGTAAATGGTATCTTGCCCCCGATATTGACCTCACCAAAATAAAGACCCGAAAAAAAGGAATTAAATTTGCGCTGAGCGTTTTGAACATTTTAAAATTTCCCACCCCTTCTTTGGAATACAGCAAAGGCAGCATGAAAATAAATTGGTTTCATTTTTAGTATAACAGCAATTAAACCAGTATTACTTTTAATGGCCCGCAACCAGGCAAAAGTACAGGCCGCAGTAAAATACTGGATATTTCAAAACCGCAAACACATCAATATATGTATTTTCAAAACCGGGTTTGAACAACACTAAATTAATTTTATAAAAAATAACAATGTAGCATTATATTTGATAAAATTATTGAATCACCAAAAAACAAAAACATGAAAATTTTAAAAGTATTACCGGCTTTGGCACTTTTTGCCGCTATTAGTTTTACAAGCTGCAAACCAAAAGATGCGGACATAAAAGCCTCTGTAGAAAAAAGCCTGAAAGAAGATGCTGCAACCTCGGGCGTATTAGTAATGGTAAATGATGGAGTTGCCACTTTAAGCGGAGAAGTAAAAGATGATGCAGCCAAAGCAGAAAGTGCTACAAAAGCCGGTGGGGTAAAAGGAGTAAGCTCTGTTGTAAATAATACAACGGTTACTGCACCCATGGTTGCCCCTGCACCCGTTGAAATTGCAGCGGATGATCCTTTAATGGCTTCTGTAAAAGATGCTACAAAAGATTTTCCCACCGTTACTGCAACTGTTGCTGCTGGTGTAATTACACTATCAGGTTCTATTGCAAAAGCATCTTTACCTAAATTAATGATGGCATTAAACGGACTGCATCCAAAAAAAATTGAAAATAAATTAACTGTAAAATAAAAAAAAGGAGGAACCAAATTATGGCATTACAAGATAAATATAAACCACTCACAGATGCTGCAACTGCTGCAGGTGTAACTGATCTTAAGGTAAGAGAGCAGGATGGTATTTTATACGTTGATGGCACTGCTCCTACAGGCGCTGCAAAAGATCAGTTGTGGAGTAAATACGGAGAAATAGATCCAAATTATACCGGCGGAGATTTAATACTAAATATTAATACAGCTATGGATGCGGCTGTTACTAAAGTAAAAGTAGTTACTGATAGCGGCAATCTTAATATCCGCAAAGGGCCCGGCACCGATCAGCCCATTGTAGGTAAAGCTGCCCATGGCGAAACCATTACCCTGGTAAGCAAAAGCAACGACCAGTGGTGGATGGTGCGTACCGATGATGGGGAAGAAGGATATGCTTATGCACAATACCTTTCAGCAGAATGATCATTAAAATAAATAATAAAAAATGCCATCTTTTTCAGGTGGCATTTTTGTTTTGTAAATAATATTTTTGCAGCACAGCATTTGTTCCCTGTTCAGCAGTGTTCCTGCTATCCGTTACAAGTCCTCATTTCGTTCGCTGCCTGCGGCAGCTCTCTTCATTCCGGGCTTCCACTTCTATCAGGGCTGTTAACTCAGCAGCAAAATTTCTATCCGCATTTAAGGTGCTGAATATTTTTTTAATTCAAACAATTTTTTAATCTGCAGTATTTGCTTTTATAAAATCGCTTACCAGATAACTGATAAGCTTACCCGTAATATCGTCCTTGGTTCCATCGGCAAGCTGGCAGGCACCTTCGGTAATATGCAGGTAAGCAACCTTGGCATCAGTAGCTGTAAAATTTATATATTGCCTGGCGTGCAATGGAGATATACCGGTGGGAATATGTGCACTGCAAAGCGTATCCTGTATGCAATCCATATCCAGTTCTATACCGGTATAAGTGTCTTCTGTAAAGCCTGTGGCATGGGCTATGGCCTGTATAAAATTCTTTTTTTCATGAATAAAAATATCTTCGTAAGTGCTGTATTGTATAAACGGGTTGGCATGAATATCTGTTAAAACATTTTGCGGAATGTAATTTTCGTGGAGGCCAATGATGCAGTATTTACCAAGGTAACCATCTGCTTCTGCATATCTAAAACCGTTGCCGCTGTGCCTTCCCTCCATCGTTCTGTAATCAGTATGCGCATCCAGATTTATGCAGTTTATCTGTGCCAGGGGAAGTATTTCTGCTTTATGCAATCCTTTGGAAACCCCTTTTATTACCGGGTATGCGTTATTGTGACCACCCCCAATTATTACCGGTATCTTTTTACAGGAGGCAATCATCTTCATCATGTTTTCCACTTCCTCATCAATAATATTTACTGCATGGCGGTAAGCATCTATCAATTCATCCTCGTTGTATGCATTATTTTCTACCAGGTATTTTAAATCACCAAAATCAAAATGGCCTAATAATAAAACATCTTCCCCGGTTAAAAAATCATTGCTTTGTGTGTTTAAAAATGAATGCAA
>JANLQE010000234.1:0-7201 GCA_031367625.1 Bacteroidota bacterium | reverse complement strand
ATGATACTGATGTTGACAAAGATCTTGGTGGAAAGTTTGATATTATTTTGCTGAAAGATGTAATAGAACATATACCTGACCAGCCAAAGATCATGGCATATATGCAAACGTTTCTTACACCCGGCGGTGTAATATTTTTTGGCTTTCCTCCCTGGCAAATGCCCTTGGGCGGGCACCAGCAGATATTAAAAAATAAATGGCTTTCTAAAATACCTTACTACCATTTATTACCCATGCCGGTTTATAAATGGATATTGAAATCTGCAAAAGAAAATGTTGCCGAAATGGCAGACATAAAAGAAACAGGTATATCAATTGAGCGCTTTGAAAAAATAACGGAACAGACAGGTTATAATGTGCTGAATAAAAAGCATTATTTAATTAACCCCATTTATCAATACAAGTTTGGCTGGAAGCCTAAAGAACAGTTTGGTTTTATTAAAGCCATACCCTGGGTACGTAATTTTTTTACCACTTGTGTTTATTATTTAATTCAGAAAAAATAAAAATGATACATATAGTTTTTAACGAAGCAGATGCAAAAGTAATTTCAGCAGCTATTGCATTAGACGAAACAATGCAAGGAGAAGTGATGCAGATAAAAGATGATTATGCCGTAGGGCCGCTGGAAAACATATATACTGGAGAAGGAATAGAAGCCCGCAAACAGTGGTGGAGCAACGTTTTAGCTGGCGGCGATTATGATGGTAAAGTTGCCAGCGGCGAAGTAGATGACAATAAAACTGCGGCAGAACTGGTGGGCAAGATGCGCCGCAATGAAGCAGAAATTATCTGGGTGTGGGCGGCACAAAATAAACATGATGTCAGCGGTTATTACTGGCTGTTGAAGTACCTGAAAGAATTTCAGGGGCGGGTATTTATCCTGTACCTAAACAACCTGCCGTTCTTTAATGAAAAAAGAAATATATTTTATCCCAACTGGCTACATGAGATTCCGGCAAAGGAATTTTTAAAAGCAAAAAAATTAGCAAGAGAAATTACGCTGAGCGAATTTGAAGTAGATCCCGATGAGTGGATAAAATTATGCAACGAAAATAAGGGGGTTCGTATTTTAGAAGGCGGTAAAAAATTAGTGCAGGAAGATTATGATTTTTATGATGCAGAAATAAAAAAGTACATTACTGCAGACTGGCAAAAAGCATCAAAAATCATTCATCATTTTTTAAACAAAGCAAAACATACTACCGGCGATGCTTATCTTTTATGGCGGTTAAAAATCATGATAGTACAGGATATATTTGATGTGCAGGGAAAGGTAGAGAATATGAAAGATTTTGAAATGAAATTCAAAACTTCTTAAAAGTAGAATATTCATTTTTGTACAATTAATAATGCGCAACTCAATCGGAGCGATATGTCAGAAAAGAAATGCATTTACCAAAGCTCCACCGGAGCGATGTGTCAGTAGAAAAGAAATGCATTTACCACAGCTCCATCGGAGCGATATGTCAGTAGAAAAGAAAAGAAAAAATAAATAAGCATTATGCCAAACACGTATTCACAATTATACATACAAATTGTATTTGCAGTTAAAGGGCGAAAATCTTTTATTAAAGAACCTTTTCGGGAAGAAACACAAAAATATATTTCAGGAATAATTGCTGCAAAAAAACAGAAATTATATGCAATTTATTGCATGCCCGACCATACACATATTTTTGTAAGTATAAAACCGGAAATAGCTATTTCAGATTTGGTAAGAGATATTAAAGCGAATTCTTCCACATTTATAAAAGATAAAGGATTTGTAAAAGACTTTTCATGGCAAACAGGTTTTGGCGCATTTTCGTATTCAAAATCACAGGCGGTAAATGTGGTGAATTATATTTTAAATCAACGCATCATCACAAAAAAAAATCTTTCAAAAAAGAATACATAGAATTTTTGCAAAAATTTGAAATAGATTATGATGAGAAATATTTATTTGAATTTTATGAGGATTGATACACATAAACATATCACTGCTACGCAGCTCTGATAAACTGTTTCACGGAGTGCTACTGGCATACCGCCCCGAAGGGGCTTTAAATAAACAAATTAATTTAGGGGAATAAAAAAATGGCTAAATCAACAAATAAAGAAGCGTACCAACACAGCGATACCGGTGTAAGCGGGCAATATAAAACCTGGTTTTTAGATTATGCCAGTTATGTTATTTTAGAAAGGGCTGTACCTGCAATAGAGGATGGATTGAAGCCCGTGCAGCGCCGCATTCTTCATGCCATGAAGGAAATGGATGATGGCCGTTTTAATAAAGTAGCCAACATCATCGGGCAAAGTATGCAGTATCATCCGCACGGAGATGCCAGTATTGGCGATGCTTTGGTAAACATGGGCCAAAAAGATTTACTGGTAGAAACACAGGGAAACTGGGGTGATGTACGCACCGGCGATGAAGCCGCAGCAGCAAGATATATTGAAGCAAGGCCCAGCAAATTTGCGTTGGAAGTTGCTTTTAATGCCAAGACAACTAACTGGCAATTGAGTTATGATGGCAGAAAAAATGAGCCCGTAACATTGCCCATGAAATTTCCATTGCTGCTTGCACAGGGTGCAGAAGGTATTGCAGTTGGGCTTGCAACAAAAATTTTACCACACAATTTCTGCGAATTAATTGAGGCTTCCATTAAACACCTGCGTGGAAAAAAGTTTGATATTTACCCCGATTTTCAAACCGGTGGTACCATGGATGCCAGCATGTACAATGATGGTAAGCGTGGCGGCAAAATACGGGTGCGGTCTGTTATTGAAGAACAGGATAAAAAAACACTGCTGATAAAAAGTGTTCCTTACGGTGTTACCACCACGCAGTTGATGGAAACTATTGTAAGGGCCAATGAACAGGGTAAAATAAAAATAAAAAAAGTTACTGACCATACTGCTGCTGAGGTAGAAATATTTATAGAACTGGCAGCCGGTATTTCACCCGATATTACCATTGATGCGCTGTATGCATTTACCGATTGTGAAGTAAGCATCTCACCCAATGCCTGCGTGATTGTAAATAAAAAACCACAGTTTTTAAGCGCATCCGAATTGCTGAGAACTTCGGCAGACAATACCAGAGAATTACTGAAAAGAGAGCTGGAAATCAAGCTGGCAGAATTACAGGAAAAATGGCATTATACTTCTCTTGAAAAAATATTCTTTGAAGAAAAAATATATAAAGAATTAGAAAAGAAACATGAGACCTGGGAGAAAGTGCTGGAGGCTATTGACAAAGCTTTTAACCCTTTTAAAAAATTATTAAAAAGAGATATTACCAGGGAAGATATTGTAAAGCTTACGGAAAAACCGGTACGCCGTATTTATAAATTAGATATTGATGAACTGAATGAACAGATAAAGCACCTGGAAGCCGATATTAAAAATGTAAAAAATGACCTCGCTAACCTGGTAGATTTTGCCGTGGCGTATTATGAAAATTTGTTGAAAAAATATGGTAAAGGAAGAGAGCGTAAAACAGAAATAAAACAATTTGATGTAATACAGGCGAGGAATGTAGCCATGGCTAATGTAAAACTTTATGTAAATTTTGCTGATGGCTTTATCGGCACCGGCTTAAAGAAAGATGAACTGATAGCAGAAGTATCTGACCTTGATGATATCATCGCCTTTACAAAAGCGGGCATGATGAAAGTGGTAAAAGTTTCTGACAAAACTTTTATGGGAAAAGATATTCTGCATGTAGCTGTTTTTCAAAAAGGGGATGAACGTACTACTTACAATATGATTTATGTGGATGGCAAAACAGGCGTAAGTTTTGCGAAGCGTTTTAACGTAACCGGCATTACCAGGGATAAAGAATATGATCTCACTAAAGGCGCCGAAAAAAGCAGGGTGCATTATTTTACTCCCAATGCAAATGGCGAAGCAGAAGTAGTGAAGATTGTGCTAAGCCCAAATTGCAGTGCCAAGAAAAAAGAACTGGAGTTTTATTTTGAAGAACTGGAAATCAAAGGGCGGGGAAGCATCGGCAACCAGGTAACTAAATATCCAATAAAATCTGTTAAGTTTAAAGAAGCCGGTAAGTCAACACTGGATGCAAAAAAACTTTGGTTTGATAGCAAATTTGGCCGCTTAAATACAGAAGAAAAAGGAGAGTACCTGGGGAAATTTGAAGCAGAAGACAGATTGCTGGTTATTTACAATGACGGCAATTACGAAATAATAGACCAGGAACTTACCCAGCGTTTTGAACCCGATAAAATTTTGCTCATAGAGAAATTTGTCAACAATAAAATCATCACTGCCGTATATCTTGATAATGAAAAACTGCAGTATAATATTAAAAGGTTTAAAATAGAAACCACTACACTGCACAGTAAATTCTTTTTTATAAAAGAAGGAAAAGATAACAGGCTGGAAGCCGTAACAACTGAACATGCACCCATTTTAAAAGTGCAGACGGGGCGTGGTCAGCAAATAAATAAAGCCAAATTTAAAGTTGATAAATTAGTAGAAGTAATGGGCTGGAAGGCAATAGGTACAAAGCTTGTGGACTTTTCTAAAACGGTAGAAATGGAATGGGAGAAGCCGTTGGGAGAGAAGAGTGGGCAGGGGGAGTTGTTTGAGTAAGAAATTAAAAGGGTTATAAAAAATCCGGAGTGATGAACTTCGGATTTTTTTATTTGCAAATAAAATTATTATCCATTTTCTTCCAGCTCCATCATCTTTTCAAACACTTCTTCATATTCAGCATTACCATCTGCAAGTTCTTTTACAGCTTTATTATAATTGGCTTCGGCTTGTAAAAACTTATTTTTATCATTATAAATTTCAGGTGCGGCCAGCGAATTTTCTAAATCTGTTTTATTCTTATTCAGTTTTGCTAATTTTTCTTCCAGTTGTTTTACCTGCGTTTTTATTTTTTGCAGATCTTTTTTCTGATCATTATTCACCGATTTCTGCTGTACTGGTTTTTCCTGTTTTAGTTCCGGCTTTTCATTTTTAAGTAAAGCCTTTTCCCCTTTTTTAGCTTCCGCTTCTGCTTTTAGCCTGCGTTCTTTCCAATCTTCCCATTCAGCATAACTGCCTTTAAACTCTCTTATTTTACGGTCTTCTATTTCCCATATTTTATTAGCCAGGCGGCTGATGAAATACCGGTCGTGGCTCACTAAAATAAGGCTTCCCTCATATTTATTTAGTGATTCTACCAGCAAATCCACCGAATGAATATCCAGGTGGTTAGTAGGCTCATCCAGCATAAGAAAATTAGCTTTGCTGGCAATTGTTTTTGCAAGTGCCACCCTGGCTTTTTCGCCACCACTCAATACTTTAATTTTCTTTTCAACCGTATCGCCGCTAAATAAAAATGCACCCAACAGGCTTCTCAGTTCCAGGTCATTTTTTCCGCTGCCTGCATCTTTCAGTTCTTCCAGTACATCATTATTTTGGTTCAATGCTTCCAGTTGGTGCTGTGCATAAAAAGATTCTATCACATTGTGTCCCCATTCACGCCGCCCTTCAAATTTTTCGGTGCCGGCAATAATGCGAAGCAGCGTCGATTTACCCTTACCGTTAGCGCCTATCAATGCAATCTTATCTCCACGGTCTATTTCTGCGCCGGTGTTTTCTACAATGTGAACGTCTTTAAAATTTTTGGTAACATGCTTAAGCGTGCAGATAATTTTGCCGGGCTGTTTTTCTACCGCAAAATTAATTTTCATATTCGGCCTTTCGATATTTACATCTTCTATGCGTTCAATTTTATCTAATCTTTTTACAATACTCTGTGCGGCTGCGGCCTTGCTGGCCTTGGCTTTAAAGCGTTCTACAAATTTTTCCTGCTGGCGTATATAGTCCTGCTGGTTGTCGTAAGCTTTCTTCTGCATGTCCACACGCAGTGCCTTTTCTGTTTCGTAGTAAGAATAATTGCCTGTGTAAAAGTGCAGTTCCTGCTGATACAGTTCTACCACTTTTGTTACCATCCTGTCTAAGAAAAAACGGTCATGGCTTACAATTACCACAGCGCCCTGGTAGTGTATCAAATATTTTTCCAGCCATTCAATACTCGGTAAGTCAAGATGGTTGGTCGGTTCATCCATCAGCAACACATCGGGGTGCTGCAAAATCATTTTTGCCAGTAATACCCTCATGCGCCAGCCACCACTAAAATTTTTGTAAGGCTTGTGTAACTCAGCATTGCTAAACCCAAGGCCCTGTAAAATTTCTTCTGTTTTATGATGAATACTGTAACCATCCAGCACATCCATTTCATGCAGCAGATCTGCATAGTCATTGGCAAGAGTTTCATCACCCGTCTTCTCCAGTTCTTTGCCCACTTCATCCATTTCTTTTTCTAATTGTTTTATGCGCTCAAAAGCGCCGAGCGCCACTTCCAGGATAGAATCTTCGGTATCAAAGCCTAGCAGATCCTGGTGCAGAAAACCGATAGTAGTTTCTTTTCCTTTTTCCACTGTGCCTTTTGCCGGCGAATATTGCCCCGTTAAAACCTTTAGTAAAGTAGATTTTCCTGTACCGTTATATCCTATCAAACCTATGCGCTCATTGGGTTGTATATGCCAGGTGGCATCTTCTACAATCGTTCTTGCACCAAATTCAAAAGTTACATTTTGTAAGCCTAACAACATCTCTGCTAATATTTTTTAATATGAAAATTCCGGCAAAGCTAACTCAATCGGCAAACTATTAAACAGCATTCGTGTTATAATGATAATAATTTTGTTACCGGCTGTAGTTTTTCATCCCGATAGCTATCGGATCCCTTGTACGGCATACCATTATTAAACTTTTAGCAAAGCGTACGGGGTTTGTAAAGCTGCCACGCTATTATTTATCTGGTACAAGTAATACCTGGTTTTATCATAAACAAAAATTGCGCTTCCGTTGTTTACTTATGGTTTGCCATTTAGTTTGTACGCTAAACTTCTAAACCCTGTAAACTCAACAATTGAAGTATTACAAAGCATTACCGATAGCAATGCCAGTTACAAACTATCCAGTAACTTTGAATAAAATATTTTTAAAACTATGAAAAGAATTATTGCTATCCCGCTTGTACTATTGGCCGCATTTAGTATTTATTGGTTTACACTGCGTACAAAACATAGCGGCCTTAAAGAACCTAAAGTGGCACCCATGGCGCTAAAAAAACATTCTGAGTCTTTTAATAATTCCATCAATAAGGTTGTTATTAATTACCTGGGCTTAAAAGATG
>JANLQE010000364.1:0-1747 GCA_031367625.1 Bacteroidota bacterium | reverse complement strand
ATTGATAATCAATTTATTATTTTTTTGATGAGGAGAAATTAGTACGTATGTTTATGTGTTGGCGGTAATACCCAACCAAAATTATCGTTTCTATTCATAATTTTTTGGACACAGTGTTTGGGGGCTGGGGGTTCTTTGGTTGGACAGAAATCATAAATGAAACTTAATAAAGACAAAGCTAAATTCTATTTGCAATGCTTGATCGCTATTGTACTTGCGGTAGCTATGTATGCAATACTTTACTTTTTGGGATTTATAAAATATTCGCCTTTCTAATACTACTAACGTTCAGGGCTTGCCGCAAGGCAGTTTTCAGGTTAGACACATAAAAAATATGTTATGAAAACAATAGAACAATGTTTAGATATTATTTTACAGGAACTTGTAAAAAATTGGGACAAACCAAATAATCAAAGAGATGATTTAAAAGGAGAAGAAATATTAAAACAATTTGAACTCCCTGACACTATGCGTAAGCATGAATTCTTCAAACGATTACTTGATAGGCTTGTGAAAGATGGTTATGCAGAATTACCAGAAACTGGTAAAGCATGGTATAGTTTAGAACACTACCAAGAAGATACATTAATAACAATAGAAGGTTATTATTTTATAAAAGAGCAAAATGGGTACTCAAAAGAAGCAGACCAAAAAATAATTGAAAAATCTAAACAGGACGCTTACGATACCAGAATGGAGACATCCACTTCCGACTTGGCGAAATGGACACAATGCCTTTTTTGGGGAACAGTTTTTGTTGGTGTTGCAACCGTTGCTCTTGTTGTAACCGAAATTTTAAAGAGCCACTAAATAATCTTGTAAATTAGTTGGACACTATCTGCGAACATAGAAGCCTGTTTTACGCAGTATTTAAATTTCAGGTTTTGTCAGTTCTTATATTTCTTAACAGCATTTGGTAGGACACTAAATTCCGTACTGGTACTAATGCCAACATGGGGTTTGCCGCAAGGCTGGCGGACGGAAGTAAACTTGTACTTTTTGTTCGCTAATCAGCTTTTGTTCCGGCAGACATAATCCTATTTGGCTTTTTGTCTTTACCTTCAACCTTAAAAATATAAATCGGCATTTGCACCGGTCTGACGTTCCCTGTATCCAGCCCTGCGGCAAGCCCTGAACGTCAGACTTCTGTCTCAGTGTTTTTTTATTTTCAATCTTTACAAATCTTCAACAGATAAATTCTCAGGAATAAAACCCAGGTGCATGTACGGTTTTTAACTGGAGAGCAAAGCTTTTCTTAACCTAATAATCCGCCTTAAAGATATACAGGTTTAGCTTTTAGTTATTATCTTCATCTTGTAACAAATCTTAGGTTTATCAGCAAATAAATCAAGCTATGCTTAATCTATCAGTCATTCTCGAAGATAGTGCCAGGCGGTATCCGGCAAAGCCTGCGTTTAGTTTTATGGATACCAGCCTTACTTACGCTCAAATAAATGAGGCTGCAAATAAAGTGGCTAACGGGTTAAAAAAAATAGGCATAAGGGCAGGGGATAAAGTGGCTTTAAGTTGCCTTAACCTGCCCTGCTTTCCCATTATTTATTATGGCATTCTTAAAGCCGGGGCCGTGGTGGTACCGCTGAGTGTTTTGCTCAAAAAAGATGAAATTGAATATCACCTGCACGACAGTGAAGCTAAAGCCTATTTCTGTTTTGCAGGCACACCCGATTTGCCAATGGGCGATATGGGATATGCAGCTTTTAAAGCAATAAAAGAATGTGAGCATTTT
>JANLQE010000293.1:0-3779 GCA_031367625.1 Bacteroidota bacterium | reverse complement strand
AAATTATTGCTTACCACAAGGCTCCCGTTTTCTGTAAAAACATTTATCTGCAATGGTTTGCCCGATGAAACTATGTTATGCTTAATAGCATTCTCCATTAATATCTGTAAAGAAAGCGGGACAATTTTTTTCTGCATTTTTTCTGGCGGGATATTAATATTTACTTCCAGGTTTTTTTCAAATCTTGTTTGTAGTAAAAATGTATAAGCATTCAACACTTCCAGTTCATCTTTTAATAAAATACTTTTTTCATCTTTAACCTCCAGTATGTGGCGGTAAACTTTTGATAATTGCTGAACAAAATTAACCGCATGTTTTGGATTTTCGGGAATTAAAGAACTTAGCGTATTTAAATTATTAAAAAGAAAATGCGGGTTAACCTGTGTGCGCAAAGCATTTAACTGGGCAGAAAGGTTTTCTCTTTTAAGATTTTCTGTTTCTTCTACAGAATGGCGCAACTCATGCATAAAATAAATGCTCTCGTAAATGGCAATTATCATTATGGTACAAAAAAGTGCAGCCGAATTGGAGCGGATGAGAATATCGGCTACGCTTAGGTTTATATGTTCATCATAAAAAATACTTTTTGTAAAAAAGCCCATAAGGGTGTTGCCCATTACAGTAAAAACAAACATTACCAGCGACTGAAATATAAGGCGCTTTCTTACATCATCAAAAAGCGGAAATTTTTTTCTACTGTAAATCATAATGTACCTGTTGCCAAGCCATAAAACCGAGGTAATAAGTAATGTAGTAAAATATTTTCCCCAGTTAAGAAATGGTGCCCTGTCAAACCTGCAGTTAAAAAAAACAATCGGTATAATAAAGCTTAGCAACGGTATCCCTATTGCTATAAGCAACCCATCGCTAAATCCTATCCTGCAATTGTATTTGCGCATATCGTAAAGTTACAGCAATCAAAATAATGTTATAAAGTTAAAATCCATAAAATCTGCCGGCTTGATCCTGTCGGCGGGCAGGCTTTTAAACTATACCTTCTTATGCAGGCTTAGCCTGGCTTTTTTGCATTGTTCTATCAAAAAGTAATTTGATAATTTATGTTTGGAAAAAAACCTATCTGATTTATCTGGCTTACTGTACCCGTTTTTGGGTTAAGCGTTCTTATATAAATATTTTCTCTTGCGGTAACGTTTTGCAAATCTACATACCATTTTTGTGTAACTTTTTTAAGATTGCGTATGTATGAGAATTTTACATCCCAGCGTAAGTAAGTTTTGTTTTGTTCACCATAAGCCTCATCTTCTTTATAAATTACAAACCCTGCATTTTTAGATGCTGCAATATCAAATGCTGTATAGCGCTTGCCACCTGTTGCCGTTATTTTACTGTCTATACCAAAAGTTGTTTTACTGTTTAGTTTAAACTCTTTTCCTCCCAGGGCATTAATTACAAAGTTGCTGTTAAAGGCAGTATTACGCCAAATATTATCGCTGCCTTTATATTTAGATTGAAATACAGATGTGGTAAACAGCCAATAAAATCCTTCATGTAAAAAACGTTCCACTGTCAGTTCAACTCCATAATTGTATCCTTTACCGTTATTAACCAAATTTGTTTTATCAGGAAAACCAAAATCGGCACCGGAGTTTAACATGCTGAAACTGCTGCTGGTTTTTTCAACCGCAGCGTTGTAAATGTATTGTGTATAGATTTCGGATTTTAAGCGGAACTGTTTTGAAAAATTTACATCATAACCAATTACACCGTGAAAGCTTTTTACAAGTTCAAGGTTTTTATTTGTAAATACTGTTTGCCCGGCATTATTTTTTGATTGATAAAAATAAACTTCCAGCGGTTGTGTTTGGCTGTGCAGCCCTGCACCAAAGGAAATGGATTGATTTTGTTTAAATTGGTATTTTAAATTCCATCTTGGCTCCAGGCTTTTAGAATTATTTATTACAAACTGCTGATAAAACAAACCAAAATTAGAAGATAATTTATCTGAGAACCAATGCCCCAAATTTGTAAATGCTTTTAACAAAGTTGCAGTTTCGTTACTATTTACAAGGGTTATCAATACGGAATCGCCATCTTTAATATAATCCTGTTTTAATTTCAGCTCATTAATATCTGCAGCAATACCGGCAGTAAGCTGGTTACGGGAGTTAAATTTTTTATTAAAATTATAACCAACAGAATATTTTAGCTGTTCATTTTTTTTATAAAAAGCCCGGCTGGCAGGTTTGTTTATTTCTTCAATATCTTCGTAATATTTTGAAGAAAATCCTGACACTGCCATCAATATTTTTCCTGATGTACCAGAATTAAAAAAATAGGTATGCGATAAGCCAAGTACCCCTGTTAATGATTTAAAATCCCTGTCCCTTACGCTTCCATCATTGCTGGAATACAAATTATCTTTTCCCTGGCTCTCTGGCGAAAAATGAATATGGCTTTCGCCACCTAATCCAAATAAACTAAATGTGCCGGATTTTTTTGTGGGGAAATTTATTTTAAAATTTACATCCTGGTAATAAGGTGTGGCTGAACCGGTTCCAAATTTAAGCCCAATCTTTTGCAATGATGCCACCATCGAATACCGGTAATCAAACAGGTAAGATGCTTTTGTTTTTTTATTCAGCGGCCCTTCTGCAGCAAATTCAAAACCATTAAAACCCATCTGCCCTAAAAATTCATTCTTCTCATTATTGCCATTACGCATTTTTAAATCGAATACACCTGCAATGGCATTACCATATTGCGAAGGAAATGCACTGGTTAAAAAATCGGAATTTTTTAAAGTATTAATATTTAAAATGCTCACCGGCCCACCCGTAGAACCAAGTGTGCTAAAGTGATTGGGATTGGGAATATCAATTCCATCCATACGCCAGAGTACACCGGCAGGGGAGTTGCCACGAATGATGATATCATTTCTTCCGTCGTTAGTGCCGCTAACACCGGCAAAATTTTGTGCCATGCGGCTGGGGTCGCTTCTTGTACCCGAATAACGGAATGCTTCATCGGTACTCAGTTGCCTGGCACTAACAATTGCGGCTTCATTTAATGGTTTGTTTTTTGATTTGCCCGATTTTACGATTACCTCATCTAATTTTTTTATTTTTTCTTTTAACCGAATTTCCAGTACCACTTCTTTTGATGAAGTGACTTCTATATTTTGAATAATTGATTTTTCATAACCAATGGCTGTTACTTTAATTGTTTGCCTGCCAACCGGTACGTTCACTAATTTAAAATTTCCCTCCGCATCACTTATTGTATTTAATTTTAAAGATGAATTATCTATTGATACAGTTATATTTTGTAAAACATTACCCGATTGTTCATCAAGAATTACGCCTTTTACTGTTTGTGTAAAAATGGAATTTTGGGCGTAGGAAACAGCTAAAGCAAATAAGAAAACGGTTAAAGGAAAAAGCTTTTTCATAACACTTTTTTTTGAAAATTATTTTGAAACGTAATTATTGTAAATTTCAACAGCCTCTTTCATTTTTGCAATATCCCCATTGATGGTTTTAGCTTTTTCTATCGCCTCGGCACAACCGGTTAAATCTGTATTAATAAAAGAATCAACTGTTTTTTTATTCAGCAGTTTAAGTTTTTTATCTGCGTAAATAAAGTAATCACCAATTTTTCCTTCTGTACCATTGCTAAAAATTGGCTCTGCGCCATTGTAAGAAACCTTGCCTGATGCATTTTTTGATTTTTGCAGAAATTTTAGTTTTCCGCTGGTAAGTTTTTTAAAAAAATCGCCGCTGATACAAATAAAATTTGAAGCATCTGTTTTAACTGCACTT
>JANLQE010000287.1:0-2116 GCA_031367625.1 Bacteroidota bacterium | reverse complement strand
AAAATGTTCATAGTTCACCGTATTCTTCGAAATGGAAATAATCACACCATCTACGCGATGGTTTTTCATCGTCTCCAGAATTTTCTTTTCCCTTTCTTCACTGTCGTGTGACTGGCCCAATAAAACAGTATATTTATTTTTTTCGGCACTGTCTTCAATTCCGTTTATGGATGTTGAAAAAAAAGCTTCGGATAATTCCGGCAGGATAACACCAATGGTAAATGTTTTGCGCTGCTGAAAAAAAATAGCCGTTTGGTTAGGTTCATAATTTAATTCTTTAGCTAATTGCTTTACCCGCATTTTAGTACGCAAGCCTATATTTGGATGGTCATGTAATGCTCTTGACACAGTCGAAAAAGAAACGTTGAGCCTTTTTGCAATTTCCTTTATTGTGGTTGGCTTTTGTTCCATAGTCCTAAAGTAAATGGTTTTTTACAGATCCCGTGAAAATAGTAAAACGTTTGCATAGTTTTTTGTATATAGTTTGGGGTAATTTGCTCATTATGCAAACGCCCGTTTCATCAAAAAATAATAGTATGCAAACTCCGAAAGGCCGGGTGCTTTCGTTAGATGTTATGCGTGGCCTCATAATGATTTTACTGGCTGCTGAAAGTTGTTTACTTTATAAATCATTAAATAATCTTTTGCCGGATGGTTTTGCTAATACCATTGTTAAGCAATTTTTCCATCATCCCTGGCATGGCCTGCATTTTTGGGATTTGGTGCAACCTGCTTTTATGATCATGGCCGGATCAGCACTTTATATTTCATATTATTACAAATCACAAAAAGGTATCGGCTGGAAACAAAACTTTAAGCATATCCTGGTTCGCAGTTTTAAACTGTTTATTTGTGGGGTAGCTTTGCATTGTGTATCTGCAGGTAAATTGGTTTGGGAATTGTGGAATGTATTAACCCAGCTATCCATAACTACTATTATTGCTTACCTCATTATTAAAAAGTCAACGGCATTTCAAATTATATTTTCTATTTTAATGTTGTTGCTAACTGAATTTTTATACCGGTTAATATTGATGCCGGGCTACAACCAACCCTTTGTTGAACACAAAAACTTTGGTGCCTGGTTTGATATGCTGTTGATGGGAAAAATTAATCCTTATGGTTGGGTGGCCATTAATATTATCCCTACTGCAGCTCATACTATTTGGGGAGTGTTGGCAGGTAAGCTGCTGGTACAACCTGTTGGTGAATATAAAAAAATAAAAAGTTTAATTATTGCTGCTGCAGCAGTTCTTATTGTTGGCTATGGATTGGATACACTCCATATTACACCCATTATCAAACGGATCAGTACTTCTTCTTTTGTCTTGGTTTCTGGCGGTTGGGTGTTGTTAATGATGGCCTTTTTATATTGGATAACCGATGTAAAAAAATTCAACAGGAATGCTTCGTATTTTGTTGTGGTTGGCACTAATGCAATTTTTATTTACCTTTTTTTTGAAACAATTGGTGAACAATGGCTAAACAATACAGTCGCCATTTTTGTAAATGGATTTACCCACCTGTTTGGGGCCCCTGAAAAAATACAGGCGTTAACCTCTGCTGTCGCAACTTTATCTTTAGAGTGGTATTTGTGTTACTGGTTGTATAAGAAAAAAATATTTTTTAAACTTTGATTTGCTTAGGATAAAATATAGCTTGTCCTTTTTATTTTGTTTGTCTGCCCTTTTTACAACAGCACAAAACAAAACTATTCTATATAAAGAAAGTCAGGATGATATTGTTAATCCTGAAAGAGGGTTTTATTTATATACCGTCAGAAACAAAAGCAAGCCATTTTGTTTTATTAGATGCCTTGTATGAAACTTGACCTGATAAGAAAGGAAACAATTAAAGAATTTTCCATCAGGAATACCCAAAGCAGGGCTTCGCTGGAAGAGTGTTCAGCCAAAGTTAAAAATGCCGATTGGAAAAAACCTGCTAGTGTTATGTTAATCATGAATTGACGGATAAAGTTTTTTCAGTTTTACTATAGCTTCCTTGTTAGTGAACTGCCAATTTATTTTTCTGTTTTTATTATTTCTGTTGGTTTGCCATGCTTCAACTTCTTCTTTGATTTTGTTTATAGTAGATATATGTCTGTTTAGGCATTGAC
>JANLQE010000278.1:0-4919 GCA_031367625.1 Bacteroidota bacterium | reverse complement strand
GCATTGGGCTCATAAAAAAGAGAGCCGCAAAATATAATGTATTCAGGGTAATCTGAGCTTACCCCTGTATCAAATAACTGCGGAAAAAGTTCTACCCCGTTGGGAATTACGGCGCCGTGCAGGTAACCCTTATTAATTGTTTTAAAGTCTGCTAATTCAATATTGCTGCAGGTAAATATGGCGTCTAATTTTTTATAAAAGTTTTTTTCTGTTTCCAGTATTCCCAGCATCTGTTCCTTTTTCATCATGCCTTTTTTTACTTCCTGCTCCGCCAGCCGGTAGCCCACATTAAGCGTATCATAAATGATCTTCGTTTTCTTATCAAACCTTCTGATAATATCCACTGCATTCAGCGTATCCAGGTTTTCTAATATTACGGCATCATAGCTGTTCTTTTTCAACATTCTTTTTAACAGCGGATAATACATTAAAAAATTACCGTCTGTAGTAGCTTTCAGGGTTCTTTTGTACCACCGGTAACGCAGTGCATTTTTAATACGGGGCGGCAATATAGAAACCATATCCAATGTTTGTTTTTGATTACGGGTACTGTAAATATTTACCGCTGCAAGGGCAGGATAGAATGGCAATGCTTTTTGAAACAGCAGTTTATCCTGGTTGATGATGGCCGTTACTTTAAAATGCAAAGCCAGTTGATGAAGGATGTGAAAACAACGCTGCATCCCTCCGTTCATGGGGGGGTAAATGCGGTCGTAGGGTATAATGATGAGTACAGATTTCAAGACTAAAGATGATTTTTAGATTTAATTTTTTGTAAAATTTTAAGATATTTACCGTTGCACCATTTATAGAAATTTAAAACCGGCTCATAAGAGCAAACACTATCCTGCAAAGAATTTATCCGCCTGCCAAATGGAGATAATTGCTGTAGATATTGGTCTTTAAAAAACTGCAGTAAATTTTTGCCTTTCATTTTATGCAGTTCAAAAGTTCTAACATCCCCACAATAATGCAACAGCAACCTGGTATTGCCATCAAGATATTTATTAATGTTATCTTCGCCGGCCTCATCAAAATAACTGACACTCCACCGCATAAAAGATATTTTATCAACTGTAAGCCGGCCTCTTTTCATCAGTACCGGAATTATACTGTTTAATATAGATTGATCTACTGTTTTAAAAGTATCCCAATCTTTATAATAGGGATATTGGCTGATATTAAAACATGGGCTTAGCAAGGCTTCCGGAATAATACCCGGTGTAACGATCATTTGCCCGGTATTAAAAAAAAAACCGGGATACTCATAATCGGGATAATATTTTTTTACCTTTTCGGCATCAATATATATATGTTGCTGTTGCTGCGAAAAAGGCGGCTGCAGGTGTTCGGGCGCCACTACAAAATCAGCTTTTTTCTCCACTAACTGCTCCAGCACCCGGCCTAAAAAAATAATATCAGAATCAAGGATCAGGTAGCGTTTGTGGGGCATATCTTTCCGCATCATAAAATGAATTTTTGAAGCTCCCCATCCAAAATATTTTTTATCAAATTTTAATAACTTCACATTATATACTCTTCTCAGCCGTTTGGTACTGTAATACCCATTAAGCAGATCCTTTACCATAAAAATTTCTACTTCAGGATAAAAATAACGGATACTGGCAATGCATATTTTGGTAAAAAAATAATCTTTCCGGTTACCAAAAACAACGATGGAAATATTTTCTTTCTCCCGGTTCAGCATTTTTATTTAATAATTGTTTTTATTAAACGCCACGGATACAGCAGCCACCTGCCCAATTTAAAACTCCTGCTCTTTTCATAAATATCCCTGGTATCAAAAACCAGTTGGGTTTTTTCTACAAGCATTTCTTCACAGGCTTCCAGCTCAAGCATTTTTAAAACAAATTCGTTTTCCGGCGCCAGCACATCCTGTTGCTGCTGCATATCTTTATAAATTATTTTAGAAAGTAATTTCCACGAGTAAATATATTTAGCATTTAAACCGCAGGAATGTACGTGCATAAAAGAACCCGCCCGGAAACAATACTGATAGAGGATATCAGCAACCGTACCGCCTTTATAATGTTTCAAAATTCTATATACCCAGTGAATATCTTCGGCAACCCTGCCGGCAAAATAAGGATGATAACCGCCTGTTGCCTGCAGCGCTTGTTTTGTTATCATCATAGTGGCACATAATGTGGGCAGCCACTCTTCTTTTTTGGTATCCAATCCAAACGATAAAAATTCATTACGCAATTCCGCATCAGTTAAAGCAATTCTATTAGTTGATCTGTCTTTTATGGAGAAATAATTATAACCGGTAAAACAAATGCCAAGCTCCGGGTCTGTTGCAAATGCGTTTAACTGCTTTTCAATTCTTGCAGGATATGAAAAATCATCTGCATCCTGAAAGCAAATAAAATCCCCTTTCACTTTTTTTAAAACATTATTTACTGCGCCTATTTTTTTGCTGTTTTCGGTGAATGATTCTACATTTATCCGGGGATCTTTAAAGGCATTAATTTTTTGTAAAGTATCATCTGTTGATCCATCATTAATGAGCCATATTTCCAGGTTAGTACAGGTTTGGTTTAATATACTGTTTACAGCCCGCTCTACATAACCGCCAACATTATAACAGGGGATGATAACCGATACTAAGGGAGTATTTGCTGCTGCGGAAAATGTATTGCTCATGGATAATTTTCTTCTTTTAAAAAAGCATAAGGCTGCCTGCTCCTGGCCCGTGATGTCTTAATTTTTCCATAATAAGAAAACAACTTAAAAAAAATTTTACTCCTGAACCTCCAGTGCTTAAACTTTCTAAAAAGCAACATCGTGGTTTGAATATCCCATTCGTTTTTTATAAAATTCAGCCAGTTACTCCGGTAAGTATTGCTTATTTTTTTTAGCTGCACCAGGTGATGAATTTTTAGCCTTTGTACATTCCCTTGTAAATCTTCCTCACTCACCGGCGCAGCATCATGATGTATAAATGCCGCCGGGCAAATGGCGGTTGTTAAGCCTGCATATTTTACCCTTTCCACATAATCATCATCTTCGCCATAATGCGGAAACAGCGGATCAAACCCGCCCACTTTTTCCAGGGTATTCCTGCTCAGCATCCATGCTGCCGCATTTATAAATTGAATGGGGTACAGCGTTTTTTCTCTTCCAAAAAAACGGTCGGTAACAAACCCAGGGCAGTGCTGCTCATTTGTATAACCGGCAAAATGCTTATCAAAATTATCGCCCGCTGCATTCAAATGCACAGGGCTTATGATACCGATCTGCAGGTTGGATTGAAAACACGAAATAAGTTTTTCTATACATCCCGGCTGCAGCCAGGCATCCTGGTTAAGCAGAAAAATATAATCTGCATCATTATCCAGCGCCATTTTTAAACCGATATTATTTGCTTTTCCAAAACCCAGATTGGAGCCCGTTTCTATTACCTGCACTGTGGCAAAATCAGTCCGCAGCAACTGCACTGTATTATCGGAAGATGCATTATCAACAGCTAAAATTTTTACAGGCAAACCACAACTGAGCAGCGACCCAAAACATTTTTTTACCCACGCAGCGCCATTATAAGTTACTACTATACAATAAATATTAAAGGCTTTCATTTTGCTTTTTCAAAAAACCGGAGCAAGGCTTTTTGGGTGGCTGATTGGGAGTATGCTGATGCTGTAGCCACAGCTTTTTGCTGTATGCTTTTTACCTGCTGTTGACTGGTGCCGTAATGGTCTATCCATTCACAAACCTGTTCTGCCAACTGGTAGGCTTCGTTGTTTTTAAACACTATGGCATTTTCATTATTCATCAAATAATCCCTGGGGCCAAAACCTTCATAACAAAAAACCACGCAACCGGCGGCCATTGCTTCTATTACTGCAGTATTCAATGCTTCAAATACATTTAATGAAACAAAAAAAGCAGACCGTTTCATTTCCGTTGCCACCTGCTGGTGGCTCAGGTGCTGCAATTCTTTTATCTGCCAGTTGCTGTCATTAAAAAGATTTTTAATAAAAGGTTGATTATTTTTATTGATATGCTGCAGCACAATATGTTTCACTAATAAATAATCTATCTGCTGAAATTTTGGGAACATCAACACCTGTTTTTTTCTTACTGCAGAAACATTCTCCGCAAAAAAGTAAGGCGCTACAAAAGGAGGAATCATACTATAAGGCAGCAGCAGATGTTTTTCCACAATAGCTTTCATGTGTGGCATAATGATCCATACATGATAAAACCCAAGGCTCAGGTGCGTTTCGGCAGCAGGCATATTCTGAAAAAGGAAACACCCGGCCTGCAGAAATAATATCTTGCGGGCTTTTATTTTTTTCAGCCCTTCAAAATTTATCATCACTTCGGGTACAATTACCGTATCGGTAGCACATACCTCTTTTCTAAAATTACCAACCGTGCAAAACGGCACCTTAATCTCCATCCAGGCCGGGCTGCGCTGCGGCCCTTCTTTTACTATACAGGCATTTATTCCATTGGCCTGCAGCATGTGTACATGATTGTACAAAATGGCCAGCCCCCAGCTTGGTGTGTCAGATAAAGGCGCTAAGTAATAGATCATGCTTTTAAAAACTTGCTGTACATTTTATTCAGTTTATTATGCAACCGGTAAGCCAGCATCCCTTTTAGTTTTGGTAATTCATTTTGCAATTTTTCGCAGGCTTCGTAGTCCGGCATATAACTGGCAAAATGTTGCTGCAGTACTGCTTTTCTTTCTTGTTTTATCAATTGCTGATTTTCTTCTCTGGCACTTATACCTTCCAGGTTAAAAACAGTAACAGGCATTGGAATGTATTGATAACTGCATTGGTATTTATTTATGGCCAGTAGAAAAAATTCCCAGTCTGAAACTATTTTGTAATCTTCATTATAAAGCCCCGTATTTTCAAAGAGGGAGCGCTTTATTAAACTGCAGG
>JANLQE010000267.1:0-5657 GCA_031367625.1 Bacteroidota bacterium | reverse complement strand
AGGGGCGCTTTAAATTTTTTTGGCGAAAGGCATATCCAGTCCCAGTTTCCGCTTAACGGAGAAGATCCCGAAGTTTCTATATTAGTTTCAAAACCGGTTAGTTGTAATTTTTTTGTAAGATTATTAATGTTATGCATCAGTGGCTCACCGCCGGTAATTACAATCAGTTTTGCAGGCGTTTTTTTTACTTCATCCAGTAAAAATGCTACAGATAATTCTGGATGTTTATGGGCATCCCAGCTTTCCTTTACATCGCAACACACACAACCCACATCGCATCCGCCAAGCCTTATAAAATAAGCTGCCCTGCCCTGGTGATAACCCTCACCCTGTATGGTATAAAAATGTTCCATTACCGGTAACATTTCTGTGGTTTCTGTTTCTATGGTATTTAGTGTATTCAATGAATTTTCTTTAAATCTTTAAACCGCAAAATCATTAATTGTTTTTGTACAGGCGTTGTAGGTGTTCATCAGTAATGCCGCAATCGTCATTAGCCCTACACCACCCGGCACCGGCGTTATGTAACTGCATTTGGGCGCTACATTTTCAAAATCCACATCGCCTTTAAGTGCATACCCTGTTTTTTTAGCCGCATCAGCAATACGGGTAATTCCTACATCTATCACCACGGCTTTTTCTTTTACCATATCTGCAGTTAAAAAAGATGCTTTGCCTAATGCGGCCACAATAATATCTGCCTGCAAACAAATTTCTTTTAAATTTTTAGTGCGGCTATGGCATACCGTTACCGTACAGTTTCCGGGGTTTGTATTCTGGCTAAGCAAAATACTGATGGGTCTTCCTACAATATTACTTCTGCCTATTACCACTGCATGTTTGCCTGAAGTATCAATTTGGTAATATTTTAATAAAAGCATGATGCCATAAGGTGTTGCAGATATAAATGTGGGCATGCCCTGAACCATTTTTCCGACACTAATGGGGTGAAACCCATCTACATCTTTTGACGGATTAATAAGATTTATTATTTTTTCTTCATTGATATGTTCAGGGAGCGGAAGCTGAACCAATATTCCATCAACATCAGCATCATTATTTAAAAGCTCAATTGCTTTTATTACTTTTTCTTCTGCAGTAGTTTCATCAAACCTGATAAGCGTACTTTTAAAACCCACCTCATGGCAACTTTTTATTTTGCTGGCTACATAAGTTTCACTTGCGCCACTTGTACCAACCAGTACAGCAGCAAGGTGTGGGGTTTTTCGGTTTTCTTTTTTAAGTATAGCTGTTTTAGCTTTCAGCTCATCTTTTACTGACTGAGAAACTAATTTTCCATCTAAAATCTGCATGGCGCAAAAGTATTAAACTAATATTGATTTACGGGTAAATTTTGGCAGGCCATTTTTTAGTTTAATGAATTTGATTAACTTAACCGGTGAAATAAAATAGAAGTGTTTTGCCAAAAAAATTAATTGTCATTTTAGTGTGGTGCTGCTTAAGCCTGTTTAGCACTAAAATTTTTTCTCAATCACTTCGGTATAGTATAAGCATGCCTTACATAAGCCTTGGAGCATACAGCACTAAACAATCTGATCCCTTTTCTTTTACCAATAATCAGGCAGCATTAGCACAGGTAAAATCTGCCGGAGCAGGAATTTATGGCGAAAAACGTTTTTTATTAGCTGACAACAGTGTTTACGGCTCAGCATTGGTATTACCTACTAAAATGGGAAATTTTGGGTTGCAGACAAATTATGCAGGCTTTAAAAATTTCACTGAAAATAAAGTTGGATTGGCTTATGCCCGTTCGCTCGGCAGTAAGGTTGATGTGGGTATTCAGTTTAATTATTATGGTTACCGCATACCTGCTTACCGCAATGCTGCTTCCGTAAATTTTGAAATCGGGGCAATTGTGCATCTTACTGATAAATTAAATGCAGGTATTCATGTATATAATCCGGTGGGAGGAAAGCTGGGTAAACAGGGTGAAGAAAAACTGGCATCTGCTTATAAGTTTGGTATCGGATATGATGCATCGGATAATTTTTATGTAAGTACAGAATTGGTAAAGGAAGAAGATAAACCAGTAAATGTAACAGGCGGTATTCAATATCATTTTCTGAAGCAATTTTTTGCAAGGGCTGGTTTTATAAGTGAAACCGGTGGTGGTTTTGCCGGTGCAGGAGTTGGTTGGAAAAATCTCCGTTTGGATGTTTCTGCCAGTTATCATCCGCAATTAGGATTTTCTCCGGGGTTATTGCTTATTGTAAATTTTAAGGACAATAAGAAATGAAAAAATTTACAGGAATTTGTTTTTTAATTTTTTCTTTTACCTGTTCCTATGCGCAGGTAAAGGAAAACCCCGTAAATACCAACACCGAACAGCAACTCGAAAACATAACAGCCAATAATGAAGATATTGAGACTGAAGATGATTCTTATTTGCAGCAACTTGTTCAGTTTCAAAAAACCCCTGTTAATTTAAATACGGCAGACGAAAGCCTGTTAAAAGAGTTGCGTTTTTTAAACCCTATGCAAATACAAAACCTGGTTTCGTACCGGGCAGTTTTGGGTAAACTAATAAATATATATGAGCTGCAGGCGTTGCCGGGCTGGGATATAGCTACTATACAAAAAATAAGGCCATACATAACCGTTAGTTCAGAAGAAACCCTTTTTGATGCCGTAAGCACAAGACTAAAAAATGGCGATCAAAATATTTTGATAAGGGTAAGCCAAACGATTGAAAAAGCAAAAGGTTATTTATCAGATTCAGTTGCAGCAACTAATTTTTATCCGGGCTCGCAACAAAAATTACTGGTCAGATACAAATACAATTATAAAAATTTGTTACAGTATGGTATTTTGGCAGAAAAAGATGCCGGGGAGCAATTTTTTAAAGGTTCGCAAAAGCAAGGTTTTGATTTTTATTCAGCCCATTTATTTTTAAAAGATGCCGGTATGGTAAAGGCATTGGCATTAGGCGATTTTACCGTAAACATGGGGCAGGGCCTTACACAATGGATGAGCCTGGCTTTTAAAAAAGGGCCTGATGTTTTATCAGTCAAAAGACAATCTGCTGTACTGAGGCCGTATAATTCTGCCGGAGAAATAAATTTTCATCGGGGGGCGGGTATTACTGTTGGTAGAAATAATTGGGAAGCCACTGTGTTTGGCTCTTACAGAAAAGTAGATGCAAACTTTATTGCATCAGATAGTACACAGTCTTTTGATGAATTTGTTTCTTCTCTTCAAACCTCAGGGTATCACCGTACAAAAAACGAAACGCAGGATAAAGGGATACAGCGGCAGATAGCTTTTGGAGGTAATTTCAGCTACCAGATACAAGGTTTGCATGTTGGTATAAATGCTGTACAGTATAGTTTTAAATACCCCCTGGTAAAGCAGGCGCAGCCATATAATTTATATGCGTTAAATGGTAAACAGTTTGGTAATTACAGTGCTGATTATGGTTATACTTTTAAAAACATGCATTTTTTTGGCGAAGCTGCCATTACCAATAAAAAATTTGCCGCATTTATAAACGGGTTATTAATTAGTGTGGCAAATAATGTAGATATGAGTTTTCTTTACAGAAATATATCTAAAGGTTATCAATCGCTTTATTCAAGCGCTTTTACAGAAAGCACTTTTCCAACAAACGAAAAAGGTTTTTTTGCCGGTATCAGCGTTAGGCCAGCAGTAGCCTGGCGTATAGATGTTTATGCAGATATGTATAAATTCCCCTGGCTAAAATTCAGGGTAGATGCGCCGGTAAGCGGTTCCGATTATTTAATTCAGCTAACTTATAAACCTGATAAACAACTGGAGATTTATACCCGCTTTAAAGCCGAATCAAAATCTATTAATTATAACCCCGGTAACTTAACCTTAAACCCGGTAATACCACAGCCAAAGCAGAACTGGCGTACACAGGTATCATATAAACTAAACCCTGTAATTACAGTCAGGAGCCGGGCAGAAATGGTTTGGTTTGATAAAAAAGGAGCCGCAGCTTCGCAGGGATATTTGTTGTATGCAGATGTTTTTTACAAACCTTTATTAAACTCTTTTTCGGGAAACGTACGGTTACAATATTTTGAAACAGCTGATTATAACAGCCGGTTGTATGCCTATGAAAGTGATGTTCAATACAGTTATTCTATACCCGTTTTTTATAATAAGGGATACCGTTATTATGTAAATCTTAATTATGATGCAGGAAAAAAAATATCTTTCTGGATAAAATGGGCCCAAACAATTAATCCGGGTCAGCAATCTATTGGCTCAGGATTAGATAAAATTCAAAAAAATCACAAGACTGATATAAGACTACAAATGATGTACAGTTTTTAATAATCTTTAACAATTTTTAAATCTTTTTGCAGCATTTCCGTAAAGGTCTTTGTCCTGTATTAAGAAGATAAAATTAATTAACAATTTTTTAATCTAAAATAAATATCTCTATTTTTGCCATCATAAAATTTTAACAAAATGTACATGAAAAGAATTTTATCACTGTTTGCAATGCTAATGCTTTGTGGAGTATTTGCATTTGCGCAAAACCGGGTGGTGACCGGTACAGTTACCGATGATAAAGGAGCTACTGTTGAAGGAGCATCCATAAGGGTTAAAGGCAGCAAAACAGGTACAGCAGCCGATGTAAATGGAAATTTTAAGATTTCTGTTGCACCAGGAGCAACATTGGTTTTTAGCGGAGTTGGAATAATACCAAAAGAAGTAACTGTTGGCGAGTCATCTACTTTAAATGTAAGCCTTGTAAGAAACGGTTCTGAATTAAATGCTGTAGTTGTTACTGCTTTGGGTATCAGGCGTAATAAGAATACACTTCCTTTTGCTGCCCAACAGGTGTCTGGGGACGAGGTTAGCAAAACACGGAATGATAATTTTATAAGTGGACTATCTGGTAAAGTATCGGGGTTGCAAATAACCCAAAACAATTCTTTAGGAGCTTCGACAAATGTAATTATCCGGGGTTTTAAATCCTTAACTGGAAGTAATCAGGCTCTTTTTGTTGTAGATGGTACTCCTATTGATAATTCTAATAAAAATACCGGCGATCAGCAGACTGGTCGTGGAGGTTATGATTATGGAAATGCTGCCGCTGATATTAATCCAGACGATATTGAATCACTTAACGTTTTGAAAGGTGCAGCTGCAACCGCTTTATATGGATCACGTGCTTCAAACGGAGTAATTTTAATTACAACTAAAAGAGGCAGGAAAGGATTAAATATTACTTTAAACTCCGGATTTACAGCAGGTGCAATTGATAAAAGTACATTTGTAAAATATCAACATCAATATGGGGGAGGGTATGGATCTGTAAATGGTTATGGTTCACCAGATGGTAACTTCTTTTATTTTGATGTAAATGGAGATGGTATAAAAGATTTAGTCGATCCAACTACCGAAGATGCTTCCTGGGGACCAAAATTTGATCCGAATTTATTGGTTTATCAATGGAATGCTTTTGATAAAACATCTCCTTATTATAAAAAAGCAACTCCATGGGTTGCTGCCAAAAATGATCCCACTACATTTTTTGAAAAACCTATTTCATTTAATAATAGTATTCTTATTGATGGCGGAGATGATAAATTTTCTTTCAAACTTGGCTATACCCACGCTACCGACAAAGGAATTTTACCTAACAGCGAAGTAAAAAAAGA
>JANLQE010000247.1:0-5595 GCA_031367625.1 Bacteroidota bacterium | reverse complement strand
TTTGCGTAAAGTGCCTGGTTTTGAAAACTGTAAAATGTTTCGGCCCGGATATGCAATAGAATATGATTTTTTTCCACCCACTCAATTAAAGATCAGTCTGGAAACCAAGCTTATTAAAAATCTCTTTTTTGCCGGGCAGATTAACGGCACCACCGGTTACGAAGAAGCCGCCTGCCAGGGCCTGATGGCGGGTATTAATGCACATCAATCCACACTGGCAAAAGAACCGGTAGTATTAAAAAGAAGCGAAGCTTATATTGGTGTACTCATTGATGACCTGGTAAATAAAGGAACAGATGAGCCATACAGGATGTTTACCAGCAGGGCAGAATTCAGAACTTTATTAAGGCAGGATAATGCAGACCTACGGCTTACAGAAATAAGCTATAAACTTGGCCTTGCCAGCCAGCAAAGAATGGATAAGGTGATAACAAAAAAATTGCAGGTAGAAGAAGTTAAAAATTTATTGAACACGATAAGTATAGAACCTGCGGAATCCGAAAATTTTTTAAAAAGCGTTTACTCAGCACCGTTAGTTACTAAACAAAAGGCATCTCAATTATTGTTGAGGCCGGATGTAACTTTAAAAAAGATGACAGAAGCTATTTCTGCACTCAATGAAAAACTTTCCGGCATTAGTAATGAAGTGCTGGAGCAGGCAGAAATACAGATTAAATATGATGTGTATATTGAAAAAGAAAAAGAACTGGTAAATAAAATGAGCCAGTTGGAAAACTTAGCTATACCCGATAATTTTAATTATGAAAAACTTGTTTCTTTAGGTAATGAAGCAAAACAGAAATTTAAAAAAATACAACCCCGTACACTTGGCCAGGCTTCCCGTATATCGGGCGTAAACCCAAGTGATGTTCAGATTTTAATGGTGTATATGGGCAGATAAAAAACAGAAAAGATAAAAATTGCTGTTCTCCATAAGTTTGGGTATTAAATTTTTATGAACCAACCAGCACTGCAGTAATAAGGACTGAGTACCGTAGAAGCAGTGAACATTTTATCATTTGTTGGAATATTAAATAAGCGTTTTGTAATTACTTTAAAAATAATACCCACAAAATTTATATGAATATTACTTTATCAGCAGCGTTAAATAAACAAGAAGTTTTTGAAGCAATAGAAAAATATATTTCTTCGTTTGTTCGTATCCGTTATATTGATTCTTCCCGGCCCTGGGGTGGCTTTTTTGTAATTGAAGAAAATGATTCAGATAAATTTATTGAACAGTTTTTTTCTCATCTCAAAAAAGAAGATTTAATAATTTCCGGAAAACTAAGCCCTAAGATACTGTTGGTGGCTCCACAAAAAAAACTAAGCTGGCAATATCACCACAGGCGGGCAGAAATATGGAAACTTATTGGTGGCGAAGCCGGTGTAATAACGAGTGATACAGATGAAGAAAAGGAAATAAGGTATTTACAAATCAATGATATTATAGAGTTAAAACAGGGAGAACGTCATCGCCTGCTTGGTCTTAATAATTGGGGTATCATTGCAGAAATCTGGCAGCATACAAACGCTTCCCACCCCAGTGATGAAGATGATATTGTAAGAGTACAGGATGATTTTGGAAGATGATATTTATCTGTTTTCCGAAGCCGAATATTTTTCCGCGGCCATCATCAGCCTTATTTCTCCATAACTGTAAGCAGGCAATAATTCTTTAATCTTTTGTAATAATTCTCCACGGTTAGCATTAAAAACTTTTAAAATTTCTTCTTGCATTTTAGGATCTAAAAATTCTTCAATTTTTAAAGCTCCATTTTCAATAAAATGAGCAAGATGCCCTTCGATAGTTGTGATGGTAAAGCCTCTTTCTTTTGCAATTTCCTCAATAGGCTTTCCCTGTTTGTATAAATCATAACTCAGCAGTTTTGTATCAGGTTTTGCAACAGTTGATTTTAGCTTTCTAAGTTTTTTTTCAGGCATTTCTCCAACATTAGTTTGTAAATGATGCAATGTTGTATAATCTTTAATGATGCTGATAAAATCATTGCCAAACTGTTTGAGCTTTATTTTTCCAAATCCATTTATATTACCTAATTGCTGTAATGATTGCGGTAGATATTCACTCATATCTGCAATTGCCTGCGAACCACAAACCATGAATACAGGCAGCTCCAGCTCCTTACACAATTCATCTCTTTTATCTTTCAATGCTGCATACAAATCAGGATGAGTAATATCTTTTGGTACATAAGCAGCCCTGCCGGCATAAGCGTTTATGGAATATATTTCTTTTACAAAATTTGATTTTTGCTGACTGTAATCTTTAAGTAAAAAACCCTGTTTGCTTACCTGTAATAAATGTATTTTAAAACAAACTGTATCAAATAGAATTTGTAATTTATGATTGTAATCTTTTGCCAATTGGCGGTTATCCGTAATTGCGGGTGATTGTAATATTAGTTTTTTTGTACCCGACAGTTCATCATAAAACCAAGTGGCAGCTTTGCCAAACCTTTCCTGCAAAGCATTATTTTTTTCAGGTAAAATAACTTCGGTAAAATAGCCCTGCAAAACATCGCTGAATTTAATGCTGTATTTTGTATAAATATCAAAATGACCTTTCAATTTGTTTACCCATTCTTTCACCGGAGTTCCAAAACTATGCTGTTGTGTATAAAAAGAGAGATCAGCAAATAGCTTTTCTTCTGTTGTAAAATCAATCATGCCCAGCATCATATCCTGCTGATATTTTGCTCTGGCAGCTTCTAATAATCTTGCCTGTGCCTCGCTGCTTTGCTGTGTTTTTGCAAAAGACACAATGCGTTCATCGCTATGTAGGCTGGTATAAGAAATTTTACTTTTTAATATCATTCCCTGCAGACTTATACAGCGGCTTAGCGCTACATATACCTGGCCTGGAGCAAAAGCACTGCCTGCATCAATTATAGCTTTTTCAAAAGTGAGGCCCTGGCTTTTGTGTATGGTAATAGCCCACGCAAGCCTTAAAGGATATTGGGTAAATGAGCCTAATTCTTCCTCATCTATCTGTTGCGTATTTTTATTAACACTGTATTTTATACTGCGCCAGGTTTCTTTTTTTACCTCTATCGTTTGAGAAGAGTCAGCGGTTTTGCAGGCTACAAATATTTTATCAGCTTCAACTTTTTCTACTGTCCCTATTTTGCCATTAAAATACCGGCGTATTTTTTCCGTATCGTTTTTTATAAACATTACCTGGGCTCCTGTTTTTAACTGCAGCAGTTCATCTGCCGGAAAAGATTTTTCATAAAACTCGCCCTCTATAACAGCTTTAAATGAAAATTGTTTTCCTTCCAAAGAAGTTAATGCATCATTATTAATATTGTCTGCTTTATTATTATGTGTAGTAAGTGTAATTATATTGTCTTCTTTTCTGGCAACAGCATTTGGTAAAAAACGGCTATGCAAAAAAGCATACCCTTCTTCATCCATTTCATTATTACGTACCTGGTTAAGCAGGTTTATAAAGTCAGCATCTGTTTGGCGGTAAACTTTTTTCAGTTCAATATAAACAGGCGGTTCTGCAGCAGTAACATGGCTGCTGAAAAAATATTGATTTGCATAATAATCTTTCAGTATCTGCCATTCTTCCTCTTTTACAACGGGTGGTAACTGGTACATATCCCCGATATATAACACCTGCACCCCGCCAAATGGTTTATGATACTGGTTACGTACATGGCGCAATACCGTATCTATTGCATCCAGCACATCGCAGCGTACCATGCTTATTTCATCAATGATCAACAACTCCAGTTGCTGCATTACCTCTTTTCTTTCGTTGGTAAGGCGTAGTTTGCTTATAAGGTTTTGCTTATCGCTTACTTCATTATTACCCCATTGTGTTTTACTAACTGGGATGTATGGCCCAAAAGGAAGTTGAAAAAAAGAATGAATAGTAGTGCCACCGGCATTGATAGCCGCCACACCCGTAGGTGCTACTACTGCGGTGTTTTTTGCCGTGTTGTCTTTTATATATTTTAAAAAAGTAGTTTTTCCGGTGCCTGCTTTTCCGGTTAAAAAAACAGGATGACTGCTGTTGTTTATAAAATCGGCGGCGGTTTTAAAAATAATATTTTCATCATCAGGAGTGTGCATATCACAAAAATAAAGATTACAAAAATTAAGCAGGCAAAATAAAAAAGTATGTACCGTTTGCCGGTGAACAAAATTATCCCCGCAAACGGCACATACTTTAACCAACGGCTCATGCGGTTGCTTTACCCAGCATCAAAATTTCATTTACCTGTATTTCGGTAATGTATTTTTTGTTGCCCTCTTTATCTGTGTAATTCCTGTTTACCAGTTTACCCTCAATGGCTACTTCTGTGCCCTTTATTAAAAACTTTTCTGCAATGTCTGCAACTTTTCCCCAGGCTATTAAATTATGCCATTGGGTTTCGGTAACTTTTTCGCCTTTTGCATTGCGGTAGCTTTCATTAGTGGCTACTGAAAAGCGAACTAATTTTTTGCCGCTTTCTGTGTTGCGTACTTCTGGTGCGTTACCTAAATTTCCGATCAACTGAACTTTGTTTTTTAATGCGTACATGGTTGTAAATTTTAATTGTTTATAAATTTTTTATTTCATCCGAATGGGTAACAACGTTTTTACCCTATCGGTACTGCAAAGATGCTATTGCCGTAAAATCGTATTCGTATTTTAGTCGTTTATAGTTGTATATACCCGTTTGTAAACGCTTGTACTTATAAATAATTAATAGTACCTTTTCGGGTAAAATCAATACCAACCTGCATGACAGCTCAAATAACTCCTGCCCTTTGCCTTGCCTGTAACAAACCGGTAAAAGGCCGTACAGATAAAAAATTTTGCGATGATTACTGCCGTAACAATTTTAATAACCAATTAAAATCGGGCAGCACCAACCTGGTGAGGAACATTAATAATGCCCTTGGTAAAAACCGGCGCATATTAGAAAGCCTTATCCCGGCAGCAGAAGAAACTTTTAAAACTACCAAAGAAAAATTACTGCAGAAAAGTTTTCAGTTTAAATATATTACCCACAGTTACACAAACAAAAAAGGCGATGTATATTTTTTTTGTTACGATTATGGCTACCTGCCCATTGGCAATGATTGGTATTTATTGGTGAAGAGGAAGGAGGAGTGAGAATTGAAAAATGGTAGAAATTTGGCGTTGGGTGATAATGGCTTATTATGTAGAGAAACCAGAACCTGTGCAATTCATATACTTTCCAGAATTTATAGAGCTTCGTTGAGTAGCTTTTGGATAGCAGGAGATTTAGTGGTTTTGGTTAAGTATTTTTTCATTTAAATAATGAAAACTTTTGGTTGACAGGGAGTGAATCGTATTCATTAATATTAAATACTTTTTGTTTGGCAAGAGCACTTTTTATCACCAACCAACTGCAGACCCACGCCGGCGGACAGAAATATTATTATCTGCAGTAGAAACCGCAACAGGACAATTTATGAAGCCAATAAACAAGTCTATTTTTTCATAAGTCAATACATTTGCATAATATGCAATGAATATGAGTAAAAAAGCAATAAATAGATTGAAGGTTGTGCTTGTTGAAAAAAATCTAAGCAGCAAATGGCTTGCAGAGCAAC
>JANLQE010000244.1:0-1580 GCA_031367625.1 Bacteroidota bacterium | reverse complement strand
TAAATTATTAATGAAATTAGTCTTTTATTAAGCCAAACAGACTTTTACGGATATAAAATTGCTTATAGAGATTTTTAGAAATTGCTGCAGTTCAAAATATCAAGAAGAATACACTAAGGGAAATTTACCTCAAAATAAACCTGCACAAATCATTCAAATCGCTGAACGGTGCAACAATGTACCCGTCATCAATTAATTTGTAGAGTTTATTTTTCTCCACTTCCACTTCGTAATTATTTTGCAGTTTTACACGATTACCTTCAATAGCAATTACTTCAATTTCGTAAACCTTTAGTGCTTCTAATAATATTTCTAAAGATGTCATAATATGGTTTAAAAATATGAATTATGAAACATGAGTTATGAAATCCTTTTCTGCTGTCGGCGTAATTTCATATTTCATAACTCATATTTCATATTTTAAATTAGATTTTCGTAAATAACTTTGCTACCGTACAGCAGGCACAGTAATGATGAAGAGATGATTAAAAAACTTTGCAATGCCTTTGCCTGCATCAGCTTTTTTGAAAAAGGGATACTGAAAAAACCGGCAGCCAATACCATTCCTGCAATGCAGCCGCCGCCGAAAATTATTAAGTAAATCATTCCATCAACAGGCGATTTTATTTGCGACATTACTATTACAATCAATGCGCCACTGCCTGCCAGCCCATGTACCAGACCCACTCCATAAGCCAGCGAATGTGTATGCTGATGCTTTTGTTTTTCTCCCAGATGCACATGTAAATGTTTGTGTTCAGTTTCTGAATTTTCATGTTGATGACCGTGTATATGAACAACTATTTTTTTACTGCGGAAAAATTTTATAAAGCGGTAAAGAGCCAATACAATCAGCATTAAACCAACTGTTGCTTCAAAATAATGAAACGACTTTTCCGAAATACCAGCTTTGAAAAGTATCATCTGTATGCCAATAAAAAAAATGGTAGAAGTGTGGCCCAGCCCCCAATACAAACCATCTTTTACAGCAAGTTTCATCTTATTGCGCTGCGATACAATATTGCTTACTGCCAGCAAATGGTCTGCCTCAAATGCATGGGTAAAGCCTGCATAGATGGTAAGCAAAAGTGGAAACGTAAACATGAATTTTCTAAATATGAGTTATGAAATATGTTTCTAAATATAAATTATGAAATATGAGTTATGAAATGCGTTACGGTAGTTTATTCCATTTCATATTTCATAACTCATATTTCATATTTTATAAAAAGCTATGCGGTGGTTGCCGGTATCGGCTACAATTAATTTATCATCTGCAACACTTACTGCAAAGGGCCAGTATAAACGTTCGCTGTCTTCTTTTCCTACTTCAAGATGTTCGCCAATTGTTTCAAAATTAATATTGCCAAACTGCTCACCTGCTGATTGATTATTTGTTGTTGGGATATTTTTAAAAAATAAAACTCGGCTGTTACCGGTATCTGCTAACCACAAACTGCCATCTTTCATAAACATATCGTAACACCAGTTTAAAGTGTTGGCCTGAGGTTTTAAACGGTATTGATTTTGTCCGCAGCTTTCTAAATTGGGTTGACCAATAATTGCATCCGCTGTTTTTG
>JANLQE010000240.1:0-4065 GCA_031367625.1 Bacteroidota bacterium | reverse complement strand
CATACACTGTATCCGGGCTTTAGCCCAAGCGACATTTTAAATGCACCCTACTTGTGAGTATGTTGGTTCTCTATATAAAAAAAAATTTAGTACGTCATTAGTTTTTGGCAAATGAAATATTTTTTTTACTCAGATATATATTTCATTGGAGTAAAGTGTAAATTCTGTTCCTATTAACCCAGCTTCTGGTATGTTGCAACACTGCTGCCCGATAATTATATGCCCGCACAAAAAACAAAAAAAATCTATCAGCCATAAGCCGGATTCTGTTATCCCGGTTTTCACCGGAACGGCCATCATTTATCTGGCTGCAACATTACTGTTACAATCTTGCTGCCTACCCTCCAACTCGGGCGGGCCGCCCTCAAACGCTGGTTTACGTGGCATTACAGCACACAAGGTTTACCCGTAACAATTGTTACCAATTGCTGCCGTGAGCTCTTACCTCACATTTTCACCCTCACCTAAAGCCTCTCCAAAGAAAGGCAGAAGGCAGTTATTTTCTGTGGCACTTTCTCTTCCCGGTAAACCGGAAGCCGGCTGTTAACCGGTGTGTTGCCCTTTGCTGTCCGGACTTTCCTTTCCGATCCCGATAGTTATCGGAACGGAACGATAGCCGGCTGATAGAAGAACGAAATTAGTTTAAATAGATACACGGATAACACTGAAAAAAAACGGGTGAAACAGGTTTTTGATGTTTTATAAACTTCAAAAAATAAATACACGGATAACACGAAAAAAAAAACAGATAAAACGGATTTTTTATTTTACAAAAAAAATCCGTTTTATCTGTATAGCCAGTTATCTGTATAATCTATTATTGTTTTACAAAAATCAGTTTTTCATCAGTTTAATCTGTGTCATCTGTGTATCTATTATTATTTTAAAAAATCCGTTTTTATCCGTTCTATCAGTTTCATCCGTGTATCTATAATTACATCCGTGTATCTATAAATTATTTAAAAAATATACCTCAGCCCAAACTGCATCTGCCATCTTGAAATAAGATCGGGGCTGGGGTTGAAGGTGCTTTTTAAAGTAGGATCAAAAGTAAACACAGGCTGCCCTGAGCCGGTGTTAACAGATATCGGCTGAAAGAAACCGGAGTTGGTAGCTACTTTACGTACACCCCATTTGCTGCTGATAAGGTTACCAAAATTTTGTATATCAATACTTAGCTGAACGGTGCTTTTTCTTTTGCCATTCTTAAAATTAAAGTCCTGCAAAAGGCGAAGATCCAATTGGCTGAACCAGGGAGTTTCCCCGGCATATTTTTCTGTAAACTGTCCCCGGCGTTTGCTCAGGTATTTATCAGAAGCAATGTAACTGGTAAATGCTGCTTTTTGCACTGTGGGTGATTGCACAACACCCAGAGCATCGGTGAAAGATGCAAACTGCATGGTATTTATTTCTGCATTGGTGGGTACATACAATAAATCATTCGATGCGGTACCATCATTATTAATATCGCCGCCATATACATAAGCAAACCGGTCGCCGCTAACCCAATTGGCAAAGAAAGATATAGTAGTTCCGTATTTATTTTCTTTACCATAATCAAACTTTTTTATTCCCGCCAATACAAAGCGATGGGTATTGCCGTATAAAGAAGTAGAGTTGACAGCAGCATTGGCATTATTTAAAATGGGATTCCGGTCAAATGCATCACTGGATATTTCTGCAGAAATAGAACTGGCATCTTTCGAAATTAAATAGTTGTAAGATGCCTGTAAATAAAGCCCGTTTTTAAATGATTGCTGTGCCTGCAAACTGGTATTAAACTGGTAACCTTTATTGGTATTGGTAAATACATAGGTTTGATTTGCAAATGGCCCGTCAGTTCCTTTATCGCTTGCTTTGTACACACTCCTGTTATCGCCCGTGCCTGAGTTAAGAATTCCTGTAGGCGTACCGAGATTATAATTGCGAACCATCTGTGCTTTCTGATCTTTTGAATAGGCGATATCTGCTGAGAAAACTGTTCCGGAAGGTATCTTAAAATCGAGGCCTAAGTTAGATCTCCATATTTGTGGCCACCTGAAATTTTTCGATGTGGCATTATAAAAGCCCGTGAAAGGATTTGCCTGCTGATTACCGATCCATACAAACGGAAAACGGCCTGTAAATAAACCCGAGCCTCCTCTTAATTGAACAGTTTTGTCGCCTTTCACATCCCAGTTAAAACCAACCCTTGGAGAGAATAATGGTTTTTTTGTGGGGAATCTTGTATTGTCTAAATCTTTACCAACACCATTGGTAACCCGGTTTCCGTTTTCATCATATAATACCTGGTTATCATTATTGGCAATGGTTGGGGAGCCTTCCAGGAATGTGCCCTTAAATGTTCCATCAAGATTTAAATTTGGTGTTTTATATCTAGCGTTATTATAACTAGGAGCATCCACTCTTAATCCATAAGTTACCCTGAAATTTTTTCCAGCCTTCCATTCATCCTGCGCATAAGCAGAATACTGAGCCACGGTTAAATAATAAAATGTCCATACCCCGGCAGCAGCACGGTTTTTAGCATAAGATTGTGCGGCTGAAATAGGTTCTAATCCACTAAAATCTGGCTTTAGTAAAAAAGGATCATCATTTGGAACTTTTGTCAGGAAATTGCCAATGCTGTTAAAATTAGAAAATACCCCGTTGCCATAACCCTGTAGGTTAAATGAATTAGCAAATTTAAATGACTCGTAAGATGCGCCAAATGTAAGGGTATGCTTTGGTAAAATAATATTGAAATTATTGGTAGCCTGAAATGCATCCTGATTTAAAATGTTGTTGATAGAAAATGGCTCGTGGCCGGCAACAATATAGTTTACATTATTTTTACTTAAATTAATTACAGGGAATGGGGCTGATAATGGATCTCTGGTATCCCTGAACCGGGTATAAACCAATCGTAATTTATTGGCATATTTATTACCAAAAGAAGATTTTAATTCGGTACCAAATGACTGGAGTTTATTATTTATTTTGTAACCCGAATTACGGAACTGCAGTGTGGTAAAATCAGGGCCACGGCGGCTGATGGCACTTGGATGTGCAGGTTTTTCTTTAGATGCATCTAGCCCGTTGTAAGTAAAAGACAGGTTGTTATTATTATTGATTACCCAATCAATTTTTGCCAGCCATTTGTAACTTAACTGTTTGTAATTAAAGCCCTGGTAATCGCCGGTTTCATAACCAAATTTGCTTTTTAATATTGACCTTACCGCATCAAGATCCTGCTGCAATACCCTGGAGGTATTTGAATTGCCGGCATTTCCTGAATTTTGCGCTACATAGCTTGTGGGTGCATCATTTCTTTGTTCGGTTTCAAAATTTACAAAATAATAAAGTTTATCTTTTTTAATAGCACCTCCCAAAGCTAAACCTGTTTGGTATTGGTCAAGTTTTGGAACCACCACTTTATTGCCATCTACTTTTTTTCCGGTAAGGCCTTCATTGCGGTAAAAGCCATACACCGTTCCGGCAAATGTATTGGTACCGCTTTTTGTTACGGTGTTTATGCCTGCGCCTGTAAAGCCTGCCTGTGTTACATCATACGGCGCTATGTTTACCTGTATCTGGTCAATAGCGTCTAAGGATACAGGTTGTGAACTTGTTTGTCCACCTGGTGTTGGGGCATCTAATCCAAATGGATTATTAAAAACCGCCCCATCTAAAGAATAGTTATTGTATTGGCCGTTTCTGCCGGCAAATGAAGTGCCATTAAAAGTGGAAGATGCAGATGGGGTAAGGCGGGTAAAATCATCTGCAGACCTTGATATAGTTGGCAGTTGCCTTAACTGACGGGAACTGATATTTGTGGAAGCACCGGTGCGTTTATTATCAAATATTTTTGACTTACCCGTTACCGTTACTCCTTCAAGGCCCACTGATTTGGTATCCATGGTAAAGTCCACAGCGGTGTTTTGCCCCAGTTCAAGAAAAATATTATCCTCTGTTTTTTCCTGAAAACCGGTATAGCTTACCGTTATTTTGTAAGGTCCGCCTACCCTAAGATTGGGTACCACAAAACTACCATCAGAATTACTGGTGATTATTTTGTTGATGCCT
>JANLQE010000220.1:0-11690 GCA_031367625.1 Bacteroidota bacterium | reverse complement strand
TTTTTTATTCCTCCTGCAGGCATGGCATCTTTTACAGTAACAACAATTTTGTCACCGATTTTTGCGTAATCCTGTCCGCTATTACCCAGTACCCGGATACATAATACCTCTTTGGCACCGCTGTTATCTGCTACGTTTAGTCTGCTTTCTTGCTGAATCATTTTATTTTAATTTTCGATTTATGATTTATGATTTATGATTTATAAAACCTTAAATCTAAACCTATATTATTTTTAAAAGACTAAAGATTGGAGGAAATCATATATCAGAAATCCACAATCAAAAAATCTTATTTTACTTTTTCAATTACTTCTACCAGTCTCCAGCGTTTTGTTTTGCTCATTGGGCGTGCTTCCATAATTTTTACGTTATCGCCGATGGTGCACTCATTTTTTTCATCATGCGCATGAAACTTGGTAGTCTTTTTCAAGAACTTACCGTACAACGGATGTTTTATTTTCCTTTCTACATTTACAGTAATCGTTTTATCCATTTTATTGCTGGATACTACGCCTGTTCTTGTTTTTCTTAAATTTCTTTCTACTGTTGTTGTAGCTGCTGTTGCTTCCATTTTTGTTATGTTTAAAAGGTTTAATTGGTTTCAGAAGTTTAAGAAGCTGGTTTTAACTTTTTAAACTTTTTGAAGGTTAAACTTTTTTTATGCTCCAATTTGTGTTTTTCTTAATTGAGTTTTTAAGCGTGCTATATCTCTTCTTAAAGCACGGATGCTTTGAGGATTTTCCAGCGGAGCAATGGCATGAGCAAAACTTAATTTTTTCATACGCAACTCATCTTCCTGAATTTTTGCTACCAGGTCAGCCTCACTTAAACCTGTAAGACTTTTTTGGAAATCAACTTTTTTTGACATTTTATTCTATTTGTATTTTTCTAAATCAATCAACAGCTTTTAGGCTTTTGATTATTATGCCTGCGCCTGATAATCCCGGCTTGTGATAAACTTTGTAAGAATCGGTAATTTTTGTGCGGCCAAAGCAAAAGCTTCTTTTGCTACCTGTTCTGTTACTCCATCACACTCAAATAATATTCTACCTGGTTGTACAATGGCTGCCCATCCTTCAGGGTTACCTTTACCTTTACCCATCCTCACCTCTGCTGGCTTTGCAGTAATTGGTTTATCAGGAAAAATCCTTATCCATACATTTCCTTCACGCTTCATGTGACGGGTTAATGCCTGGCGGGCACTTTCAATCTGGCGGTTAGTCATCCAAACACTATCCAATGCTTTTAAACCAAATGTACCAAAGGCTAAGGTTGCACCACGTTTGGTTTCGCCTTTCATTCTGCCTTTCTGGGTCTTTCTGTGTTTGCTTCTTTTTGGTGATAACATCTTATTTGATTTTTGATTTTTGATTTAGGATTTTTGATTTCCTTAATCCAAATCAGCTTAAAAATTCTTATACCTTTTATGACTGCGAAATCTAAAATCATAAATCCGCAATCATAAATCCGTTTTATCTTCTTCCGCCCTGGCCGCCACCGCCACGGTTTCCACCACCCTGGCCACCGCCGCCTCTGCGATCATCACCACCTCTTCCTCCACCACCTCTGCGATCATCACCACCACGGCCACCACGATCATCTCTTCTGTCAAACCCACCTGGCCTATCCGGCCCATCATTTTTGCCACCGGCAATTACATTGGGGTTTAAATCTCTTTTACCTAACACTTCACCTTTACATATCCAAACTTTAATACCTATTTTACCATAAACCGTAAGTGCAAAAACATTTGCATAATCAATATCCATACGCAATGTGTGCAATGGTGTACGGCCTTGTTTAATTTCTTCGCTACGGGCAATTTCAGCACCACCAAGGCGGCCACCTACTTTTACTTTTATACCTTCTGCACCCATACGCAATGCTGAGGCGATAGACATTTTAATAGCACGTTTGTAATTGATACGGTTTTCCAACTGGCGGGCAATTGTATCTGCTACAATGTTTGCATCCAGCTCTGGCCTGCGTATTTCCAGAATATTAATCTGCACATCTTCTTTACCACATAATTTTTTTAACTCTTCTTTAATCCTGTCCACTTCTCCACCACCTTTACCAATGATAATACCAGGCTTAGAAGTGTGAATAGTAACGATTAGTTTATTAAGCGTACGCTCAATCACAATTTTAGAAATACCACCTTTGTTGATACGTGCATTCAGGTAGTTCCTGATTCTATCGTCTTCAATCAATTTATTGGCGTAATCTTTTTTGTGAGCATACCAGTTGCTATCCCAACCACGTATGATACCTAATCTTTGACCTATCGGATTTGCTTTCTGACCCATAGTATTTATTTAATCTTTCAGGCCTTTTATGACCCTGAGAAAGTTTTTATTTATTCGGTTTCTGATGTTGTTTTTTTCTTTGCCGTAACTTTTTTAGGAGCCGGGGCAACTTCTGCTTTTACAGTTTCTTTTTTTGTAATTTTCTTTACAGCTTCAGTTTCTGCTTTTGCATCTACAATAAGCGTTACGTGATTGCTACGTTTACGTACTCTGTATCCACGCCCTTGCGGTGCAGGGCGCATACGCTTGATAACCCGTGCGCCATCTACAAAAATTGTTTTTACTACCAAAGCATTTTCATCTGCACCTTCGTTTTTTGCTTTCCAGTTACTGATGGCAGATATTATCAATTTGCGTAAAGGAACAGCCGGATGCTTTGGATTGTGATCCAGGATTGCCATGGCTTTTTCTACCTGCATTCCACGAATTAAATCCGCTAAAAGGCGCATTTTACGGGGCGATGTGGGATAATTATTCAATTTTGCTACTGCTTCCATTTTCTTTTTATGTTTAAAAGGTTTAAGAGGTTCAAAAAGTTTAAGGGTTAAACATCTTAAACATTAAACGTTAAACGTTTTCTTATTATATTTTTTTACTTGAGTGACCTCTGAAATTTCTTGTTGGTGCAAATTCACCTAATTTATGCCCTACCATAAATTCTGTAACATAAACAGGAATAAATTTATTTCCGTTATGAACTGCAAAAGTTTGTCCTACAAAATCCGGAGAAATTGTGCTTCTGCGGCTCCATGTTTTGATAACACCTTTTTTACTTTTTCCTTCAATGATAGCAAAAATTTTAGCTTCCAGTTTTGCTTCGATGTAAGGGCCTTTTTTTAATGAACGACTCATGTTTTATTTATGATTTATGATTGGTGATTTAAGATTTTTAATGCACCTTAAATTGTCAATCTTGTTTATTTGCCCCGAATAACCGGGGCCATTTTAACTATCCGGTTTTATTTGTTTGGTAATTTCTTACCGTTTCTCCTGGTAAGAATCATTTTATCTGATCCTTTTCCTCTTGTACGGGTAATTTGTCCTTTAGCATATTTACCTTTTCTGCTACGAGGGTGACCACCAGATGCTCTACCTTCACCACCACCCATCGGATGATCTACCGGGTTCATGGCTACAGCTCTTGTGCGGGGGCGAATACCTTTCCAACGGTTACGGCCTGCCTTACCCATACTCTCCAGGCTATGATCGCTATTGCTGGTAACACCTACGGTTGCATAACAATTGATCAACACTTTTCTTAACTCGCCGCTTGGCATTTTAATTACTGCATATTTTCCTTCCTTGTTATTTAATTGTGCTGATGTTCCTGCGCTTCTTACTAAAATACCTCCCTGGCCGGGCTGCATTTCTATGTTGTGAATATTGGTACCCAGCGGCATATTTTTCAACATTAGTGCATTGCCTAATTCCGGAACTGCATCATCTCCGCTTATAACGGTTTGGCCTACCTGCAAACCCTGAGGTGCCAATATGTAGCGCTTTTCACCATCTGCATAATTCAATAGTGCAATAAAAGCGGTACGGTTTGGATCGTACTCAATTGTTTTTACAGTTGCTGGTATATTCTTTTTATTTCTTTTAAAATCAATAACACGGTACATGGTTTTATTACCACCGCCCATATAGCGCATTGATCTTCTGCCCTGTGAGTTTCTTCCGGCAGTATTCTTTTGCGCTTCAAGCAAAGATTTTTCAGGTATGTTGGTAGTAATCTCTGCGTAAGCATTTCCTATTCTCCAACGGGTACCTGCGGTTACCGGTTTGTATTTTCTAAGTGCCATTTTAATTACTTTGCCCTAAATCCTTAAAGGGACTTTCGGAACTTTTTTATTTTAATAATCTCTGCATTTTGCGGTAGCAGATTTACCATTCTTTATAATTTATTTTCCTTGCTCCCCTTTAGGAACCAGGAGTTTTATACCGTGCTGTAAAGGTCAATTGTTTCGCCTTCTGCCACTGTTACTACAGCTTTCTTTTTAGCAGACTTGCGGCCTACTACGTATCCAGCTTTAGTGTATTTAGATTTCAGTTTAGAAGGCATTACCAGGGTATTTACCTCATTTACCTGAACACCATAAAATTGTTCTACAGCTTTTTTTATTTCCAGTTTGTTAGCCTTTCTATCTACAACAAAAGTGTAGCGGTTCATTTTTTCTGATTGCTTGTTAGCTTTCTCAGACAAAATGGGTTTTAATAAAACGTCAGACAATTTCATGATCTTAATTTGATAACCTGCCTGCCGGCAGGCTGGTTTGCTAATTTAATTTTATGCTTCCGCTTCTACTTCTTCATTAAACAATTTTGCTGCGCTTTCAGAAAAAACCAATACGTTAGCATTTAAAATATCGTAAGTATTCATATCACTTATTACGGTACCGTTTATCCCCTGAACATTGCGTAAGCTTAAATACATATTATCATCATATTCCGGAATAATGAACAAAGCTTTTTTACGTCCGATATTCAGGCTTTTTAATATCCCTGAAAAAGTCCTGGTTTTTGGTGCATCCATTATTATATCTTCCAATACTACAATGTTGTTTTCTTTTGCTTTGTAAGCAAGCGCACTCATTTTTGCCAAATCTTTCACCTTGCGGTTTAATTTGATATCGTACTTGTGTGGTTTTGGTCCAAAAACAGTACCACCACCTTTGTACAAAGGATTCCGCAGGTTACCTTTACGGGCACCACCGGTTCCTTTTTGTTTATGTAATTTCTTAGAAGAACCCTTTACTTCTGCACGGGTTTTCACCTTGTGTGAACCCTGACGCTGTGCACCCTGGTATTGCTTTACGGCAAGATAAATAACGTGATCGTTAGGTTCAATCCCAAAGATTTCTTCCGGCAGTTCTATTGTTCTTCCGGTTTTTTCGCCTTTTGTATTAATAATATCTACTTGCATTTCTTAATTTTTATTGATTCAATTTTTAATTTTCAGAGAAATATGCCGGAGCAATTATTTCTGTATCAAAACGATTGAACCGTTATGGCCCGGAACCGACCCACTTACTAATATGTAATTTTTTTCTGCAAAAATTTTAACCACTTTCAGCCCTTTCATTTTCACTCTGTCCTGACCCATGCGGCCGCCCATGCGCATACCTTTAAATACACGGCTGGCATCTGATGAGTTACCTATAGAACCCGGAGCCCTTGACCTGTCATGCTGACCATGAGACTGGCCGCCTACACCACTAAAGCCATGGCGCTTTACAACACCCTGAAATCCTTTGCCTTTAGTGGTACCCACCACTTCAACTTTATCGCCTTCGGCAAAAATGTCAACTGTTATGGATTCACCAACTGCTTTATCTGTTTCGCTATCGCGTATTTCCTGAACGAATTTTTTAGGAGCTGTATTAGCTTTTGCGAAGTGGTTCACTTCGGCTTTGATGGAGTGCTTTTCTTTTTTATCGCCAAATGCTATCTGGAGAGCATTGTAACCGTCTGTAGCTACGGTTTTTATTTGAGTGACTACACATGGACCCGCTTCAATGATAGTAACCGCAGTTTGCTTGCCGGTTGTATCAAAGATACTGGTCATGCCAATCTTCTTACCAATAATACTTTTCATTGTATCTGTTTTATGTCCAGCGCTCCGGAAACCGGAGTTAGACGTTCATATTTTTTCTTTTTAAGAACTTACCTGGTGCCTGTCCCGACTTTCGGGGAGGTTCATCAAGCCTTTATTTCAACATCCACACCACTTGGCAAATCTAATTTGCTTAAAGCGTCAACCGTGCGGCTGCTGCTGGTGTAAATATCTAACAAGCGTTTGTGCGTACACAATTGGAATTGCTCACGGGCTTTTTTATTTACGTGAGGCGAACGCAATACTGTAAAGATTTTCTTGTGCGTAGGTAAAGGTATTGGACCTGTTACTACTGCTCCAGTGCTGCGTACAGTTTTTACAATCTTTTCTGCAGATTTATCTACTAAATTGTGATCGTAAGACTGTAATTTTATTCTGATTCGTTGTGACATATATAAAGAACTTTAAAATTCCGTTTTTTAATTTGGAGTGCAAAGGTAAGGGTTGAGTTTTAAACAGCAAAAGAAAATAGTAATCTTTTTCAGAAAAAAAGTTAGTATTATTTTTTCTTCTTGTATATTAGGAATGGTTTTTGGTAAAGCACACTATTAATGATGCTTATTAAATTTTTATTATAATGAAACATTTGATTTTGTTTATTGGTCTTTATATCCCCTTTGCAGGTACAGGCCAAAAATTACATGCCGATTTTTTTGGAGGTTTTGCCAATTACCAGGGGGATTTACAGGGCAAAAGGTTTACCCTTAAAAATTCCGGGCCTGCTTTTGGACTTGGATTATCTTACGATATAACCAATAAACTAATTGTAAGAGGAGTTGCTACTTATTTAAAAGTGGGCGCAGATGATAAGGATAATACCACGGCTAAGGGTATTACCTTTCGTAACCTTAATTTTAAAACACAAATAGCAGAGGCACAGCTTGCATTGGAATATAACTTTTTTGATTTAGCCGAAAGAAGTTTTACCCCTTATGTATTTGGAGGCATTGCGGCCTTTCATTTTAACCCTTATTCATCTGACAGCAGTGGCAATAAGGTTTTTCTAAGGCCGTTGAGTACCGAAGGAGAGGGTTTACCACAATATCCAGACAAAAAACCTTACAATAAAAATCAGATAGCCATTCCTTTCGGCGGAGGTGTAAAATTTGCTTTATCGGATAAAGTGCAGGTAGGCATTGAACTTGGATTACGAAAACTATTTACAGATTATCTGGATGATGTGAGTACAACTTATGCTGATTCTTCTATTTTATTTGCAGCAAAAGGACCGCAGGCAGTAGCCTTTGCTTACCGAGGGAATGAGCTTAAAGGAGCGCCCCCTTATCCGGCCGGAGGCTCTCAAAGAGGTAATCCAAAAAATAAAGATTGGTATTATTCTACTGGTATCCGTATAAGCTATCTTTTTGGAGGAGCTGGGGGAGGTGGCGGCGGCAGAAAAAGCAGAACCGGTTGCCCTGTGAATGTATATTAGATTCTTAAAGAAACAATTTAGCCCTTTACAATTTTATTATAGCTTGTGGCTATCCCTTTTATTAAAGAAGAGCTAAAGCCCTGGTGCTCCATTTCGTTTAATCCGGCAATAGTGCAGCCTTTGGGGGTAGTAACTTTGTCAATTTCCTGTTCTGGATGAGTTCCCTTTTGCAATAATAATTCCGCAGCCCCTTTTACAGTTTGTGCAGCAATAAGATTGGCGGTTTTGCTATCGAATCCAATTTCGATACCACCCTGTATATTGGCCCGTATATAACGCATGGCATACGCCGTTCCACATGCACCAAGCACGGTGGCAGCATCCATTAATTTTTCATCAATTACCGTTACTTTTCCAAGTGTATTAAACAGGCTTGTTACATATTCAGTTTGTTCATCGCTTGCATTACTGAAGCTAAGGCAGGTCATGCTTTCCTGTATAGCAATAGCAGTATTGGGCATAGCCCTGAAAACTGGTAATTTCTTTTTTATGATAGCTTCTATATCTGCAATAGTAACCCCTGTAACTACTGAAATTAAAGTATGTTTTGTGGTTAGATTTTTTTTTAAACCATTAAGTACTTCATTTACCTGGAAGGGTTTAATAGCTAAAATAATGAGCCCGGCATTTTTTACTGCAGCATTGTTATCAGAAGTAACATTAACCCCTTTAGTTTTTAATTCCGCTAAGGTTTGTAAATTTCTTTTTGTAACCGTAATATCTGCAGCCCTGCAAAATTTACTTTTTAATAAACCTTCTGCAATGGCAGTTCCTAAATTACCGCCGCCGATGATGGCAATTTTTTTATTCATGATTAAATTATTTTGAGCGATTTTTAAACCGGCAAAGAAATTTCTATTTTAAAATTTTAAGTTATCAGCAAACTGCTTCATAAAAGTATAAGCCTTACTTCATAATTTTTAATAAATATAAAAAGGTATGAAGGCTATTAATTTTTTATAAAGCGCTTAATGCTTCTTCGCTCTCATGCCCTTTTAATAAATTGCTGATGGCATTATCATATTTATCTTTCCAGTTAACGATGCTGCCCCAATTTTGATTATCTAATATAATATCTTTTGCCATTACATTTCCCAAGGGAGAAAATGCAACACCTTTTTTTTGTAAAATATTTACGAAAGACTCTTCATCACCTGCATTTACTGAAACCACTACCCTGCTTTGTGCTTCGCCAAACCAATACGCATCTTTGCGAAAGGCATCTTGCGTTGTTGCACAAAAACCCAACTCATTATTAAAACAACTTTCTAACAAAGCAGTAAACAACCCCCCTTCGCTTACATCATGTGCGCTTTGCAGCAGATTTTCTTTTATCAGTGCAGCAACATTTTGTTGCAATGCAAATTCTTCTTCCAGGTCAAAATAAGGACAAGGGCTATATTCCTCCCCGATTATTTTATGAAGATATTCTGATGAATTAATATCGTTCCTGCTTTCGCCAATCAGATAAATAATATCATTTTCATTTTTAAAATCCATCGTCATTTTATCATTCACATTATCCAAAATTCCAACCATACCAATGGTAGGAGTTGGGTAAACAGGGCCATCCGGCGATTGATTGTAAAAACTAACATTGCCGCCGGTAACAGGCGTATCAAATTTAAGGCAGGCTTCGCCCATTCCTTTGATGGCATTTGTAAACTGATAATATACTTCGGGATCGTAAGGGTTTCCAAAATTTAAACAGTTGGTTACGCCAAGAGGTTGCCCGCCACTACAAATAATATTACGGGCTGCTTCAGCAACAGCTATCATGGTACCTTTGTATGGGTCGGCAAAAACATAGCGGCTGTTGCAATCTGTAGTTAGTGCCAATGCTTTATCAGTAGGCCTTGCCAACACAATTGCAGCATCGCTTGGCGCATTGGTGCTTACAGTGCCTGCGCCCACCATGCTGTCATATTGTTCATACACCCAACGCTTGCTCGCAATATTGGGCAAAGAAATTAATTGTTCTGCTATAGTTTTCAGGTCTTTTGGTTCAGCAATTTTTGAAGGGTCGAAGTTTTTTATTTTTTGCAGATAAGCCGGTTCTTTTACTTCACGATCATATTGCGGAGCACCGCCGCCAAGCACCAATTCTTCTGCAGGCAATACCGCTTCTTCAATCCCGTTCATAAAAAAATGTAATAATCCATCATCTGTTACTTCGCCGATATGGCTGCAGGGAAGATCCCATTTCTGAAAGACATCTGTTACTGCCTGCTCTTTTCCTTTTTGCACCACCATTAACATACGTTCCTGGCTTTCGCTGAGCAACAATTCCCAGGCTTTCATATTAGTTTGGCGGGTAGGTACTTTTTCAAGATCAATCCGCATACCCGATTTTCCTTTGGCACTCATTTCGGCAGTAGAGCAAATGATGCCGGCTGCGCCCATATCCTGCATACCTACCACAGCACCAGTTTGTATCACTTCAAGACAGGCTTCTAATAATTTTTTTTCCTGGAAGGGATCGCCAACCTGTACGGCTGGTAAATCTTCTGCACTATCTGCAGTAATTTCTGCGCTGGCAAATGAGGCGCCGCCGATACCGTCTTTGCCTGTTGCACTCCCTACAAAAAATACAGGGTTGCCAACTCCTTCTGCAGTAGCAGAAACAGTTTCTCCATTTTTTAAAATACCCACACTCATAGCATTTACCAACGGGTTGGTGTGATAGCAGTCTTCAAAATATATTTCTCCACCAACTGTAGGTACACCAAAGCAATTGCCGTAATGCCCTATTCCATGCACTACTCCGGCTAATAAATGCTGTGTTTTGGCATCGGTCAATTTTCCAAAACGAAGCGAATTCAGCGAAGCTATTGGCCTTGCTCCCATTGTAAAAATATCTCTGTTGATGCCGCCAACGCCGGTTGCGGCGCCCTGAAATGGCTCAATAGCTGAGGGATGATTGTGTGATTCTATTTTGAACACAACCCCGTACCCATCGCCAATATCCATTAATCCTGCATTTTCTTCACCAGCTTTTACCAGCATTTTTTTTCCGTCCCTTGGCAGCGTTTTCAGCCATTTAATTGAGTTTTTATAACTGCAGTGTTCACTCCACATGCCACTGAAAGCGCACAGCTCAGTAAAGTTTGGCGTACGGCCAAGTTTTTGCTTTATCAGTTCAAATTCTTCTGCTGTAATTCTTAATTGTGCTGCCGTAGCTACCGTTATTTCCATAAAAGTGAATACTAATATTATTAGAAAGAGCAAAGGTACAACCTCAAAAAGCTTAATTGGATAATCAAAAGCAAATATTTTAACTAACTTCCCACATCAAAAAAAATTAAATTGTTTTACCTGCTATTTATCTTTTACCTCGTTGCTGCCTGCTTTTTTATTACAAGGATATCTTTTATAAAAAACAGTAATCTTACCATAAAAACAATCATTATATTATTCTTATTAAAAATTGCAGCAGGGCTTGCTTATGGCTATATCTCAATACATTTTTATCAGCAGGGAAGTGATAACTGGGCATTAAATATTTACGGAAAACAGGAATATCAATTAATGATTTCACACCCAAAGATATTTTTTACGGATATTTTTAAATCTAATTACGAAGAACTTTATGGCGATTTTTTTGGATCAACCAGATCCTATTGGAATGACCTGAAAAATAATATTATCATAAAAGTAATAGCTGTATTAAATATTTTTAGCCGGGGCAATTATTATATCAACAGCTTGTTTTTTAATTTTATTTGCTTTTTTGGCCACATAGCTCTTTACAGGGTTTTTATAAATATTTATACTAATAAAAAATGGTCTGTATTAACGGGGTGCTTTTTGTTGCCTTCTGCTTTATATTTTTCATCCGGCCTTAATAAAGATTGCCTGGTATTTGCAATGCTGGGTATATTTTGTTACAGTATGTATTTTTCCCTGAAATATCAGTTTAACCTGAAAAAAATTATATCTATCAGCATTTCGCTTTCTGTATTACTGTTTGTGAGAAATTATGTAGTGGTTGCATTGTTGCCCTGCGCAATAGCCTGGGTTGTTTGCAGCAGATACAAAACAAATATTCTATCAACCTTTTTATCGGTATATATACTTTTGGTATTTGCAATAATTTGCATGCAGTTAATACCGCCCTTCTTTAATCCTTTAAAAATTATTACGCAAAAGCAACAGGCTTTTTTTACTTTACCTGTAGCAGCATCTCAAATGAAAATTGATACACTTGTGCCTACGGCCAGAAGTTTTATTACATCTGCACCCACGGCAATTAACCATGCTGTTATAAGGCCTTACTTTTGGGAATTTTCCTCCTTTTTTTATAAATTGGTATCAATAGAATTCATATTCTATCAAT
>JANLQE010000217.1:0-11020 GCA_031367625.1 Bacteroidota bacterium | reverse complement strand
CATCTTTTGCTTTACCTGCATTAAGGCCGGTTAAATTTCCTGTAGCGGTTACAAAAGGGTCAATAATAAATGCCTTTGTTTTATCATAGCCCTCCGGCAAACTAAAACTGATTTCGTTGCCATTAATTTTAAAAAATGATTTTATTTCTCCGGAACTTTTGCTCAAAATACTTTCGCCATAATAACTAACCGGAATGGTTTCAGTGATACCATCAATATCTGACCGGATCACGAGATTGCCTTTCCCATCTAGTATAATATTTTTTGTATCGCCACCATATTTCATTTTCACTGCTGATAAATCGGCACCGGGTTTTATAATCAGGCTGTATTCAAAACCAGCTTTGGTATTTTGGGTGAATGAATACACTACATCAATACCGGGATACAAATCTTTATAAATTATTTTTTTGTAGCCAAATGCTTTGCCCTGCAATACGCCATAGGTATGATAGCCGGCGGTTTGTTCCTGGGCAATTATTTTTGCATCCGGGTTAGCATTCAGCCATTCCATTGTGATTACCCTGTCAATTGCCTGTTGTTGCTCAATTGCCTGTTCAGCATGTTTTCCTTTTCTTTCTCTTCGTTCTTTTTCTTCTCTTTCTTTTTCAGAAGGGCCTTCTATTTTTCTTTGTAAATGAATGAGTCCTTTTTGGGTAAATAAAATGGGCATACCCAATCCTTCATAACCGTATTGGATGTTGCCCATATCTTCATGGTTAGCCATTGTGGAACCGTACTGGCCGATGTTTTTTATAAAACCTGCCTGTGTTCCAAATACACCAGCAGCAATTTTTGTATTTTTTACAAATCCAATATTAATAGCGGAAGATTTTTTTTGTTGTGCGGTGGCATCCAATGAAATCAATAGATAAACCAATATAAGAGCAATAGCCCATGACAGGCGCAATACCGTAATCTTTGTATTTAAAAAGCTATAAAAAAGTTTCAGCATGATGCAAACAGCATTTAGTAAATTGGCTAACCGTTTTACTCCTGGTAAGGGAATATGATAGTTAAAAAGTGCATGTCAGGGTTTGTGCAAAAGGGTGTAAAGAAGCATAGCTTTTATATTAAACTCTTTCTGATAGTAGTAAGCAGTAAACGGCAGGTTGTAACCGGGAATGATAAATTTATTTTGCAGGTTAATAAAAAAGCTTTGTAGTACACAAATTTGCCACTATAATTAATTGGAATAAATGGTAGTTGACGAAAATACCGGCAGGAAGTGTATAGAATTGAAGTGCTTGTTTGCCGGACTTCAAGAGATTTGGAATGCAAAAAAAATATTTTCTATCCCTATATTTCGCTAAAAATTAATTTTAGAAAAAAATATCTAAATAGAAAAAATTCTCTAAATACAGAAACTACTTCTGATTCTTTCGTTTTATCTTACACTAAATAATTAATAATTAGCCTCTTATTAATACCGGTTAATTTTTTTGAAAGGACAATTTTTTTATTCTTACAAAAACCAGTTCCCGCCCATTTAATATTATCGTTAACCCCAAAACTGTTTGTTATGAATCAACAAAAAAACCTTACAGGATTTATTTTGACATTGCTTTTGCTTAGCAGTGTTTTATCTTTTAGCCAGAATAAAATAAACGGAACTGTGACAGACGAAAATGGAAATGCAATGAAAGGAGTTACTCTTCAGATAAAGGGAACTTCTACCAGTACGGTTGCTGACGAAAGGGGCAGATACAACCTGAACAGTGACCAAACATTTCCCTGGACAATATTGGTTAGCTATACAAGTTATGTAAGTAAAGAGTTTGCTGTTTCAAAACAAGGATCTTATAATTTTAATTTAACTGAATTTGTTTCTCTTGGCGGTGTTAACATTGTAGGTACACGTGGAAGGCCACGAACTGATGTGAACAGGCCAGTTCCCGTGGATATACTTTCTGCCAAAGAATTACAAAATACCGGCCAGATAGAATTGGGGCAACAACTACAGTTTGCTTCACCATCTTACAACTCCGCAAAATATGGCATAAACGGTTCGTTGGTATATGCTGATTATGCTACCCTTCGTGGCCTTGGTCCCGACCAGTTGCTGGTATTGGTAAATGGAAAACGCCGTCACCAGTTTTCTATTCCGCATATCGGGTTTTCCGTTGCAAGGGGAATGGTGGTTACAGATTTGAATACCATCCCGGCACTTGCGATAGAAAGAACTGAAATTTTACGTGACGGTGCAGCATCACAATATGGTTCTGATGCTATTGCCGGTATCGTTAATTTAAGATTGAAAGAAACCGTTGGCCAGGGTCTGGCAAAAACACAAATAGGTACAACAAAAGAAGGGGATGGTACTAATTATCTGGTTGGGTTAAACTATGGTTTTAAATTAGGTAAAGAAAAAAGTTTTTTAAATTTCACACTTAATTATCAAAAGCTTGGCGAAACAAACCGGTCTGATGCGTACACCGGCACTATCTATTCTGGTACTAAACGGATAGATGACAGCACCCGTGCTGCAAGAGGTGTTTATCCTGCAACAGGCCCATTTAAAATTGGAATTTTTGGCGCAAGCGAAGTAAAGTCATCGCAGCTTTTTATTAATACAGGTTACCCGATAAATAATAAATGGGCAGTGTATAGTTTTGGTGGTTACTCTTACAAAAAAGCCATTGGCTATGGTTTTTTTAGAAACGCAATTCCTAATAATGCCAATTCAAATACCAGTTTATTTCCTGATGGATACATACCGGTATTTCCTGCAGAAGATAAAGATTACTCTGCCGTAGTTGGTTTAAGCCGCACTGTACTAAAAGGCTGGAATATGGATTTTAGTACCGGCTATGGAAAAAATGCTGTTGACCGCTTTGGAGAGAATACAACCAATGCTTCTATGGGGGCTGCATCGCCTACCAATTTTTTTGTTGGTTTCAGTTCTTTCAGCCAGAGTACAACAGAAGCCAACTTATCTAAAAATTTTGAAGGGCTGTGGAAAATGAAAGCATTGAACCTTGCAGTAGGCAGCCAGTTTCGTGTTGACAAATATGTTTTGAAAAAAGGGGATACAGCGGCTTATGGAATTGGGCCGTTGGCTGCTTCGCAAAATAAAACCCCCGGCGTACAGGGTATTGCCGGCACCGCACCAGCAGATGAAGCAAATGAGTCAAGAAATAATTTTGGTTTATATGCAGATGTGGAAGCAGATATTACCGAAAGATTTTTATTGGCTATGGCTGCCCGTTTTGAAAACTACAGTGATTTTGGGGGAAACTTTTCCGGTAAGATTGCCTCCCGTTTCAACATTACAAAAAATATTGCATTAAGAGGTTCCATAAATAAGGGTTTCAGGGCGCCAAGTTTACAGCAAACATTTAATAGCGCCACCACTACAACCGTGCAGGCAGGCACCATCCGCTACACAAAACAATACCGCAATAGCGATCCTTTGCTTGACAGTATCGGTATTGAAGACCCTAAGCCGGAAATTTCATGGAATTATAATTTAGGTATTGCAATAAATGGTGGAGAAAAATTCTTATTTACTGTTGATGCCTACCAGATAAATATCACCGACAGAATTGTAATATCAGAAGCATTAACTGTAAATAATATTGCCGCCTTAAAAACCCGGCTAACAGGTACGGGCATACAGGTGGTTTCTTTTTTTACCAATCATGTAAATACTAAAACCAAGGGTATTGATTTTGTATCAACCTATAGAACAGCCTTAGGTAAAAACAGTAACCTGAATGCAAGCCTGGGAATGACATTTAATAAAACAGAAATAACTGACATAAAAAAAACACCGGATAAATTACAGGCCGGAACCACTGCAAAAATCGCCATCATTGATACTATTAATATTGCATTGATTGAAACAGCACAGCCCCGCCAGAAAATTATTTTATCATTAAACTATACTGTTGGCAAATTTAGTTTTGTTACCAGGGCAACACATTTTGGTAAAGTGGCAGCCTGGGAAAAGCCAACCGGTTTGCCACATATAAAACAGGAATTTGGTGCAAAGACTTTGGTGGATGCTTTGGTGGCTTTCAGTATTACGCCTAAAATAATATTTACCGCAGGTAGCAATAATATCACCAATGAATATCCCGATAAGGTTCTTCCAACTTTGGCAGCTTACGGTACAGGGCAAACGCCTTATAACCGTAATGTAAATCAGTTTGGTTTTGCAGGGGCGTTTTATTATGGATCGTTAACGGTAAGATTTTAAAAAATAGTATGAAATTAATCCGCAGTATTACACGATGGGATATGCTGGCACTGATGCTTAATGCCACCATCGGTGGCGGAATTTATGGGCTGCCTTCGCAGGTATTTGCAAAAAGCGGCTCCTACAGTTTACTGGCTATGCTGCTGTGTGTGGCAGCCATCAGCCTTATTATTTTTTGCTTTGCAGAAGTGGGCAGCCGCTTTAGTGGCACAGGCGGTCCGTTATTGTATGCCCACGAAGCATTTGGCCCATTTGCAGGTTTTATAACTGGCTGGCTTAGCCTCGTTTTAAGGATTATTGGCATTGCAGCTATTTCAAATATTACTATTTCCTATCTCGGTTTTTTTTTACCAATTGCTCAAACCGGTTCGGGCAGAAGCATTGCAATAATACTGCTAATCGTTACACTTTGTTTTATTAATTTATCAGGCATAAAGCAAACGGTATTATTTAATAATATTTTCACCATCGGCAAAATATTTACACTTTTATTCTTTGTAATTGTTGGAATGTTTTTTATAAAAGCCGAAAATTTTAATTTTAAAACACCTGTCAGTTTCCAATCTTTCTCATCTTCTGTATTGCTGATGGTGTATGCCTTCAGTGGTTTTTCCGGGGCCGTTGCCACCGCAGGCGAAATGAAAAATCCGCAGAAAGACATCCCTTATTCTTTAATAGCAGTACAGGGGTTTAAAGTTATTTTGTATATGCTGATACAGGTAGTTTGCATTGGAACACTTTCTACTTTAGGGCAATCTGATAAACCACTAACAGATGCAGCAAGTAATTTTTTGCCCGGCTGGGGTGGCACAGTAATAACGATTGGTGCATTAATCTCATTTACGGCTACACTTAATGGTGGTGTACTGGTAGCATCCCGTACCTGCTATGGTTTGGCCGAAAAAAATTTACTCCCTTCATTTATGGGAAAAGTACACAGCCGTTTTCATACGCCGCATGTATCCCTCATAATTATCTGCAGCATTATGCTGGTATTAACGTTAACCAATTCATTACTTTTTCTGCTAACGGTTAATGCCCTGGGCACTTTGGTAATTTATATTATAACCTGTGCAGCTCTTATTAAATTAAGGAAGAAAAAAAATATTCCCGCTGCTGCTTTTATGCTACCCGCCGGTAAAATAATTGCTGTATTAAGTATAATTTTTTGTATGATGATTATGACAGGCAGTACAAAACAACAGGTGCTGTATATTTTAGGGGTGCTGGGTGCAGGGGTGATAGTGTATGCTATTTTTATTTGGGGCAAAAAAGGCCTGTTTCCTAAGGCTGAAATACCAAAATGATTTGTTAGAATAAAAGAAATTAAACAATAAGAATAGTTATTTAGTTCATAAAGCGGTAAATTTAATTACTAAAAAAAAGACCATGTGCCTCGCCATTCCGGGTAAAATTTTATCCATAACAAAAACAGAAGAAGGTGTAATGCGGACAGCCAAAGTATCGTTTGGCGGCATTATGAAAGAAATAAATCTTGAATTGGTGCCCGAAGCCAAAATAGATGATTATGTGCTGGTGCATGTAGGTGTGGCACTTAGTATGGTAGATGAAGAAGAAGCAAATAAAATTATTAAATACCTTGATGGAACCGGCGAAATGGATGAATTATTTGATGATGCACCAAAAAGAGAGAGGGAATAAATTTATTAATCTCCCGCCAATATAAATAAATTAAAAATAAGTAAAACTATATATTATGAGAATAGCAGTATGCGGAAAAGGTGGCGTTGGCAAAACCACTTTCTGCGGCACATTATGCCGGGTTTTGGGAAGAAAAGGCGTACAGGTTTTAGCGATTGATGGCGACCCCAATCCTAATTTATCATTGGTACTCGGCATGGGGACTGATGGGGATAAAGCAAGGCCGATTGGTGTTGAGCTAATGGAAAAAGTAGCGGAAATGGGCGGTAATAAATACATTAAATTGAATACGCCTTTTGCTGATGTGGTGCAGGGATATGGAATGGATGCACCGGATAATGTAACCCTGCTGATGGTGGGCCAACCCGACCATGCCGGCACCGGTTGTATGTGCAGCTCACATGTTACGGTACGGGAAGTAATACATGGCGCATTGGAAGGTAATGCCTACACCACTGTATTGGATACAGAAGCATCATTAGAAAATATGAAACGGGGTACTGCACGGTATGTTGATGTGCTGTTCATTGTGGTAGAGCCTTATTACCGTTCATTAGAAGCAGGCGGACGATTTTTCAGGATGGCTAAAGAACTGGAAATAAAAAAAGTGGCAGCCATTGCCAATAAAATTAAAACGCCGGAAGAAGAAGCTGCTATCCGCCAGTATTGCGAAAAGATTGGATTGCCGGTTGATGCTGTAATACCTTACGACGAAAAAGTAAGTGAGGCGGATAATGCCGGTATTGCTATCATGGATTATGATAGCTCATCTATTGCAGTTGCAGCCATTAATAAACTGGCAGAACGATTACTTAATAAAGGTTAGATATAGTATTTTCTGTTTTGCCTCACTTCTTTTAGTAACTGTAATCTTTTAACCACAAATTACTATTGTCCATCAAGCTACTTTTTTTTTACAAAAAAAGTAGCTTGATGGCGAACACCCCCCTGACACAATACTTTTGCTAAACTGATAAATCTAAAGATATGTTACCAAAAGAATTAACCGGCGACCTTGTAAAACGGCTTTCCACTATAAAAGGGCAAATAGAAGGAATTATCAGGATGATAGATGAGGATAAAGAACCAGAACAAATCCTGAATCAGTTCAAAGCTGCTGACCAGGGTTTGCAAAAAGCTCACCATTTATTGCTTGACGAGGTTTTTAGAAAAAGTCTTGCTTTAAAACTCGTTCAGGTAATGAATGCCTGCCCTGGCAATTGCCAGGATGCGGAAAAAATAGAATACATGAAAGAACAGTTTCCCATGCTTGAATTTGACCAACTTACAACCAAGATAAAAGAGATTAATGCTATAGACAAGCGTTTAGAACAATACAATAAAAATAATTTGAATAAAGATTTGGAAGACACCCCCCTTGTAGTTTAATCTTTGTTTTTCATAACTAAATAAAAAAATAATGGAAACTCAAACAAAAAGAAAAATTGAAGTATTTACAGCAGGTTGTTCTGTTTGTTCACCGGTAGTAGATATGGTTAAATCTATGGCTTGCTCTGATTGTGAGGTTGTAGTATATAACCTCGCTGAACCTTGTGAAAGCAAGGAATGTATAGATAAAGCTAAAACCTATGGTATTAAAGCACTCCCGGCAGTCGCCGTTAACGGAAAACTTCTTTCCTGCTGCCAGAACAAAGGCGTTTCCGAAGCAGAACTTCGAAATGCAGGAATTGGACAGAAAATGTAATGTATTGCGTTAGCCATTTAATATGCTAAGTAGCTAACGTTTATTTTTAATTATTTTTTGCACTCATTATGGCAAATAAAAAAATATCTTCCCTGGCAGAAACAACATTTAAAATACCCAACATGGTTTGTGAAGGGTGTGGCGAAAAAATTACTACAATCCTTAAAGACGTGGCTGGAGTAAAAAAAGTAATTGCAAAAGCCTTTCAAAAGCAGATTCATGTTAGTTATGATGCTGAACAAACAAAAGAGGATGAACTTAAAAATGTTTTAGAAAAGGAAGGATTTAATGCTACAGAACTTTAACTACAACTTTATGAGAATATCTATCCTGTTTTTAATAGCGATTGCAATAGGAATTACTTCCTGTGCTCAAGAACAAAAGAAAGAAGAAAAATCAATCTCAAAAGAGCAAACAAACCAAGTAGTGTTGCAAACTGTAAAGATGCCTGTTAATGGTATGGTGTGCAGCGCCTGTCAATCTAATGTAAAGAAAACTATTAAGTCGGTGGATGGAGTTACTGATGTAGAAGTAAATCTTGAAAAGAAATTTGCAGTGTTCACTTTTGACCCAAAAAAAGTAAAAATAGAACAAGTACAGAAAGCAGTAAACGATAAAGGTTTTGAAGCAGGCAAGCCACAAGAAGTAAAGCAATGAGTTTAGAACATTTTATACAACAGTTTAGCCAGGCACTGGCTAATGGTAATTTATATAGCTTATTGATTGCTGCCGGTGCAGGAATTATCACTACAGGTGTATGCCCCTGCACTTTACCTGTTGGACTTGGAATAGCCGGGCTTGTTAGCAGCAATACAGAAAATAAAACGAACCGGGGATTCATGATAGCACTGGGCTTCTTTTGTGGTATCGTTGTTTGTCTTTCTGTATTAGGCGCTTTAGCAGGCAGATTAGGCGTATTCTTTACGGAAACATTTGGTCAGTATTGGGCTTTATCAATGGCATTAATATCTGCAATTGCTGCTGTACTTGCCTTTTATGGACCCCGCCTCACTGTATCGAAATTAGCTGCGATACGCCGGCCTGGTATTAGTGGCTCTTTTGTTTATGGATTGATATTTAGTTTAGGAACGTCTGCCGCACCTTTGTTATTACTTCTTTCAGTTGCTGCCGCCACTGCAAATCCATTGTATGGTTTTATACTTGCCTTATGTTTTGGTATTGGAAGAGGCTTACCTTTTCTTATTGTAAGTTTATTTGCAGGTGCAGTAACAAAGTTTGCACAACTTACATGGCTTAGAAGAAGTATTCAGATAGTAAGTGGCCTTGCACTTTTATTTGTATCATATTATTACATCAAAGTTTTTATTGACCTGCAGTAGTATTGAGTATTGTTTTGTGGGTAATAAGTTCAAAAAAAGTCCGATTTACATCTTTATTTCAACAACATACAAAGTATATTTCCCTTTTAATTCTTAACTCGTTAGTAAAATAAAATCAAGCAACCGTTTTAAAAGGGTATTGTAATTCTATTACTGTACTTCATAATACGCCGAAAGTGATTTGATAATTCAAAGTAATTTTAACACCAACCATCATCTCATGAACCCACATATGTTACGAATACTGAAAACGCCGGCAAAACTTTTTCTTTCATTTTCATTTGTGTTCATTGCAGGTTCCCTTGCTGCACAAAATACCAACCCAAACCATGACCACATTACCATTGAGAGTTATTATAAAATGAAATGGGGATATGCCCAGGAATTTATTAACCTGTGGATGGCCAATCATTATCCCCTGCAAAAAAAAGCAATGGAGAAAGGAGATATTGTCAGCATCATAGCCGAAAAACCTAAAGAACATAGTGGAGAAGATACCCGCTGGGATTTTAAAGTAACCGTTGTTTATAAAAATGCAGAGCTTGCTTTAGAACACAGCATCACCGACGTTTATAAAAAAGAACTTTATCCTGATCTGGCTAAACTGGCCAAAGATGAACAATATCGTTTCACTTTACTGCTGGCACATTGGGATGTAATTACAGAAAAAATAGAATTGAAATAAATAATCAGGAATAGGATATTCCCTTTTAAAATATACTTACAGCATAAAATTTTTTATTAATAAGAAAGCCCGGCATTTGTTGCAGAGCTTTCTTAAAATTGTTATACGGCAGTTGGCAAAAAAATTATACGGTATAAAATTTATTTTATTTCTGCCAGCAGTGTTTCAAACATCTTTACAAAATTATCATTCTTTTGTACTTTAGCCATTTCAATCCCTTTTTTAGCAGCAGTTTTTGCTTCTTCTTTTTTGCCCATTTTTGCCAGCACATTTGCCCGCTGGTAATGATTACGTAAAACATCGGGTTCTAATTCTATGGCCTTGTTAAGCCAGGTGAGTGCCTGGTTAAGGTCTTTGCCATTATTGATATAATATGTGGCAGTATTATAATAGGGGCGGTTGTCCATTTTCATCAGTTGACTTATTTGTGCCATCATTTTTTCTTCTGTATTTGTGGTTATGGGAAGAGACACTGCTGTTTTATCCCACATAAGATGGAGTTCACAACTGCCGGAGGTTACATTGGCAAACTGCATGGTAAAAGTTTCTATAGTTTCACTCATTTCCCTGGTTTTGGCTTCTACTCTTACCACATCCTGATCTTGTTTGTAAGAATCAGGACCCGTAACATCCAATTGTTTGGTAATGATAAGTGTCCAGCTCTTTTCATGAGGGATAGAAACAATGCCATATTTACCCGGGTTTATTTTTGTGCCATTAATAAAAACGGTGTCACCGAATGTCAGCACGTTGGCATCGTTAGCGCCGGTTCTCCATACTTGTTCAAAAGGGACAAGGCTTCCAAAGATTTTTCTCCCTTTTATGCCCGGCCTGGAATAGGTCAATTCAATAGAAGAAAGTGCAAAATTTTGTTTGATCGTTTGTGTTGTACTTGTTTGCGGCGTTTTCAGCGTTTGCGCATCTGCAAAAAGTAATGCAGAAATTGCGAAGGCAGTGATAAATATTTTTTTCATAAAAGGTTTTTTTGAAATGGCAAAGTACAACAATACCAGAATCAGGAGTAATGAATCTTCATTTAATTTTTTGAAACACTCTCAAACCACTCAATTATTTTATTAAAGGCAACAGGAATGGCATTGCTTACAGCAGGGCTTAACCCAATGCCAATTTCTTCATGTGCTGATGATTCACATCCTAAGAATAATACTTTTTGTGGATATACATTTAAAGCTTTTGCCAGCATTAATGCCTTTAGTGGATTTATGTAATGCATATCGGCCATGAACTCATTTTTTTCTTCTGCAGGTAATTCCCTGATGTCTTTTACTTCTATTTCTTTAAAATGAACTGTACCCGGTTCGCCACCCCAGCTCACCACATCAAGCAAAATCAATACATCATATTTATCAAATAATTGTTGAACAAGATGTATGCCTGCAGAACCAATTTCCATCACCGTTACTGAA
>JANLQE010000205.1:0-8306 GCA_031367625.1 Bacteroidota bacterium | reverse complement strand
TTATTACTTTATAACCGGGTGTAGAAATCAATTTATTTTTTTCCTGCTTCATTTTTTTATGTGGCTCTGCCTCACCGTAAGGCAGGTTTGTTGCTGTATTGACTGTTATAATTATTTAGAATTTCCTTCAGGTCTTCTATTGTATTTATCTCATCTGGTTTTTTATCTTTCCGCCACCGGCTTATCCTGGGGAAACGCAAAGCTACGCCGGATTTATGACGGTTGCTTGCTGCAATTCCTTCAAAGGCAAGTTCAAAAACCAGTTCGGGTTTTACGGTGCGGACCGGGCCAAATTTTTCAATAGAATTTCTTTTTACAAATGCATCAACCTGGGCAAATTCTTTATCGGTTAAGCCGCTGCAGGCTTTTGCAAAACTCACTAATTTATCCCCGTCTTTTACGGCAAAGGTATAATCAGTATATAGATTACTTCTGCGCCCATGGCCTTTCTGTGCGTATATCATCACGGCATCAATGGTGAGCTGATCACAGATTTAACTGATAAATACTGATTAAAAATTTCTTAAATAAAAACACCGCTAATTTTATAAAGCTTCCACTATAGATGTTGCCATGAAAATTTACTGCTGAGGTTTTAGCCCCGATTGGAATGGAAAGCCCGGACCAACCCTGGCGGCGGTTTCAAACCCCGCCAGCGGTTGGGAGGACTTGTAATGAAAAGCGGGACGAATGATCCCTGAAAAACATAAGCCCGGCTTCCAGAAAAAATAATTATACTGTTACCAGGCTTTAGATAAGCTGCCATTGACAGCCCTGATAAAATAAAGATGTTTATTTTCAAAATAATCGGGCACGCCAGATTTTTTGGATAAAAAAACCGGTTTAAAATTATACTCACTAAAAACTTTATAAGAATATTCATTTAAATGGCTCATAAAATCTACAGGATATTTTGTGAGCAGCCTGCAAAAAACAAACACTGCTTCAAAACCTTTATAGGTCATATCAGAAGGCATGCTTCTATATTTTTTCTTATAAATAGCCTGTATCATTTTGCTTTGATTATCATTTTTATAATTGTAATAGGGCGAAGTATAATAAACAGGGTAGTCTTTTAAACTGTTCTTTTTGTTTATAAAAGAAAAACCATCCCAATTGGGCATTCCTATTAATGTGATATGGTATTTTTTATTTAAAGAATAGCATGTGCTGGCCAGCGTACCTGCAAATTCTTCGTTAAGGCTGCCGCCGATGATGATTGTTTGGCGGTTACTGTCTAATTTATTTTTGATAACGCTAAAATCACTTTCTATATTAATGGTTTGTATATTCAGCAGGGGTCTGCCATCAGGGGCATTAATAGTTTTAAAATACCCTGCCACTTTATCTTCCTGCGAGCCCGGCTTGCGAACCAAAAATATTTTATCAGTACCGTGGCTCTGCAGCAGGTAACTGTAAATTGCTTCGCAATGCGCTTTTAAAGTAGAATTTACAATGGCTAAAAAAGGATTGTTTACTGCGCCGCCATCATTAGGGTAAGTTGCAGAAATAAAAGGGATATTTTTTTGCAGCGCAAATGCTGCAAGGTGCAGGTAATCTTCATCTTTTACATTGCCAATAATCAGATCGAGGCTGTCTAAATTTTTACCGCTTATAAGTGTACTGACGGGCTTTGTAAATGATTTAGAATCGTAGATGGTTGCATTGATATTACCATTGTAAAGCGGCATACTATCCAGTGCTATCTGGGCGCCCTTTACAAAATCCAATGCCTGCACAGCAAATTTGGGAACGCTTTTGGCATAATTATATTCACCATCTGTAAAAACAGAATCTAAATAAAGCGGCGCAAAGATGGCCACGTTGTATGTTTTAAGATTAGCCGCATTGCCCTGCTGTGCCAGTACTTTGCTGCTGTTTAAAAAGCCGGCAATAAATAATAAAAAAAGTATTTTTTTTTTGTGCATACGCTGTTTTTAAAACCTTACTATTCCCATTCTATGGTGGCCGGTGGTTTACTGCTTATATCATACACCACCCGGTTAATTCCTTTTACATTATTTATTATTTCGTTAGATACATTTGCCAGAAAATCGTAAGGCAAATGCGCCCAGTCTGCCGTCATTCCATCTACCGATGTAACCGCCCTTAATGCGATGGTAAATTCGTAAGTTCTTTCATCGCCCATTACACCTACACTTTTAACGGGCAATAAAATAGCACCTGCCTGCCATACTTTATTATACAGATCATATTTTTTTAAACTGTCTGTATAAATCAAATCTGCATCTTGCAATAACCGTACCTTTTCTTCTGTTACTTCGCCCAGTATTCTTATGGCAAGTCCGGGGCCGGGAAAGGGATGCCTGCCAAGCATTGCAGCCGGAATGCCAAGCTCAGCGCCAATCTTTCTTACTTCATCTTTAAACAAAGAGCGAAGCGGTTCTACCAATTTTAATTTCATTGTTTCGGGCAGGCCACCAACATTATGATGCGATTTAATGGTGACTGAAGGCCCATGCACTGCAGCAGATTCTATCACATCAGGATAAATGGTTCCCTGGCCTAAAAATGTTATGCCCGGTATCTTGTGCGCCTCTTCATCAAAAATTTCTATAAAACTGCTGCCAATGGCTTTTCGTTTTTCTTCAGGCAAAACTTTACCGGCAAGCTTTGTGTAAAAATGTTCCCTTGCATTTACGCCGGTTACATTAAGCCCAAGTTGTTTGTAAATCTCCAGCACTTCTTCAAATTCATTTTTGCGCAGCACACCATTATCTACAAAAATGCCATATAAATTTTCGCCGATCGCTTTATGAATTAAGGTTGCTGCTACGGTACTGTCCACGCCACCGCTTAGGCCCATCACTACTTTACTGTTGCCGATCTGTTGTTTTAGTGCCGCAATAGTATCGGTAATAAAATGTGCCGGTGTCCAATCCTGGCGGCAGCCACAGGTGTGTATTAAAAAGTTTTTTATAATGGTTTTACCCTCGGTAGAGTGATATACTTCCGGGTGAAACTGGAGGCCATAAACAGCATGTGCCGCACCACTTTCATTTTTAAAAGCTGCTATGGGAATGCTCTCTGTGGTTCCCAATAATTCAAAGCCCTGCGGAAGTTCCTTTATGGTATCGCTATGGCTCATCCATACCTGCGATGTGGCAGGCAGGTTTTGTAATAAATCATCCTGGCTGGTAACGGTAAAGCTTGCACGCCCGTATTCTCTTTTGTTACTTTTTGCCACCAGGCCATCATATAATCTGGCCGTCAGTTGCGCACCATAGCAAATGCCGAGTACCGGCAATTTTTCGGCCATGGCTTTTATATTTACCATCGGTGCATTTTCTTCATTTACAGAAAAAGGTGATCCCGAAAGAATGATGCCTTTTAAATAAGGATCATATTCAATCGCTTTATGAAAAGGGATAATTTCGCAATACACATTTGCTTCCCTTACCACCCGTGCTATCAGTTGGGTGTATTGCGAGCCAAAATCGAGTATGAGTATTTTATCTGTCATAATGCGTGCAAATGTAAATTAATTAGCATTCAAAAATAAAAGGATGAAGCCAGGCAAACTTTACCCGTTCATCTTTGGTCCCGCTTTCCGCTGCAAGTCCTCCCAACCGCTGCCAGGGTTTGCAACCGCTGCCAGGGTTGGTCCGGGCTTTACGCTACAATCGGGGCTACCATTTCAGCAATAAAATGTATAGCAACATTTATACAGGAAGTTTTTTTATTTACTAAAACTTATTCACTGCAATCTTCGTGGGGTACTACTCTTTTCAGCAATACTGTATGAACCTGTTTCTTTAAATAGGTACGGGCAAATTGACTCTCCTGCATTTTTAAAAAAGATGTGTTCACACAGTAGTTTCAGGAGAGAGAATGCGGCGAAGTAAAAAAGATTTGTAATATGGGTTTAATTTATAAATCTTTGTTGCAAATATAAAGTCATGAAAAATTTATTAATTGGTATCGCTGTGCTTTGCTTTTTCAGTGCCTGCAGTTACAGAACGGGTAGCGGAAACATTGTTACAGAAAAACGCAATACCGGTGCTTTTACAGGCGTAAATGCAGCGGGAGGTTTTAATATAGAAATAAAAAATGGCCCCGCAGTAGAAGTAACAGTGGAGGCAGATGATAATATTATTAAAGACATTGAAACAGAAGTTAGCGGGGGCCAGTTGAGAATAAGAGTAAAAGCCAATAATTTAAGTGATGCTCATTTAAAAGTTTTTATCACGGCACCCGAAATAAATAAAATAAATGTTTCAGCAGGTGCAGATATTATTGTTAAAGACGGGCTTAAGTCTGCTGAAGAAATCAGTTTGAATGCTTCAAGCGGCAGTAAAATTACTACTGCTGTAGATGCGCCAGGTATATCTGCAGATGCCAGCAGCGCAGGGGATATACTGGTCAGCGGCCGTACAAAAACATTTACGGTAGAGTCATCCAGTGGTTCTTCTATAAAAGCCTCCCAGCTCTTAAGTGAAAATACAGTGGCAAAAGCCAGCAGTGGGGCAAGTGCTGATGTACATGCAAGTGTAAGCCTGCAGGCTAATGCCAGCAGCGGAGGAAACATTAAGTATAAAGGCGGCGGTACCACTAAAATAAATCAGAGCAGTGGCGGCAGTGTGAATAAGGAAGATTAATAAAAATTTGATGGACTAAATAAAGAAAGGTATTTTAGAAGTGAATTATATTTTATTTATGCAGAAGATTTTAACCGTACTCATTTTTATTTTTATTGCCGGGCAGGGCATAGCTCAAAATGTAAATAGCAAACAGGTTTCGGATAGTTTGCCTAAAAAAGTAAGTATAGACTCTGTAATTTTTAATAAAGTAGAAATTGAAGCCGAATTCCCCAGCGGCAACCTGGGCTGGCGGGAGTATTTAATGAAAAACCTTAAAGCCAATGTGCCGGTAAAGAAAAAAGCGCCAGCCGGAACTTATATGGTAGTAGTAAGATTTATAGTGAATATTAATGGCAGTATAAGGGATGTGAAGGCCGAAACATCATTTGGATATGGCATGGAAGAAGAAGTTATCCGTATCATTAAAAAAGGCCCTAAATGGACGCCCGCTTCAGTAAATGGAAAACATGTAAACGCTTACCGCCGGCAGCCAGTAACTTTTGCAGTTGTAGAGGATTAATGCTTACCCGGTATGGCACAAACATTTTTGTAACAATAAACAGTTTCAGCCTGATAGCTAAAAACTAATTCTGTTATTTTTTTAAAAAACTCCTTTCGGATTTTCTCCTCCCGATAATTCCTGCTATCTTTACATGACCTCTAGGATATCCTGTTTTCTTTCCTCCGGTCATATTTTATTTTCTTTTAAATTGTTTAATAAGGGGTTTCTGTACAAGAATGTATGTTGCATTACTCAGCATTTATTTGCCTAATGTAATTGTGTAAGCGTATTTAGTTTGTTACCCAAAATTGTATTTGCTTTTAATCATGTAATCTTTATAAAATGGCCAAGTTTATTTTTGTAACCGGTGGTGTTACCTCATCACTAGGAAAAGGGATTATTGCAGCTTCGCTTGCAAAACTGCTGCAAAGCCGTGGGCTTAAAGTTACCATCCAAAAATTTGATCCTTACATTAACGTAGATCCGGGTACACTTAACCCCTACGAACATGGCGAATGTTTTGTAACAGATGATGGCGCAGAAACTGATCTGGATCTGGGGCACTATGAACGTTTTTTAAATATCCCTACTTCACAGGCCAATAATGTAACTACCGGCCGTATTTATCAAACCGTAATTAATAAAGAAAGAGAAGGAGAATATCTTGGTAAAACGGTGCAGGTAATTCCGCACATAACGGATGAGATTAAACGCCGTATGTTAATGCTGGGCGACAGTGGCGAATTTGATATTGTAATAACAGAACTGGGCGGTACAGTAGGCGATATTGAAAGCCTTCCTTTTGTAGAAGCCGTGCGCCAGCTGCAGTGGGAAATGGCAGAGGAAGACTGTATGGTAGTGCATCTTACCCTGATACCTTATTTAAAGGCAGCAAAAGAATTAAAAACAAAACCAACCCAGCACAGTGTGCGCCTGCTTAGCCAGGAAGGGGTGCACCCGAATGTGATTGTAGCCCGTACAGAGCACCCGCTAACGGATGACATTAAACGCAAAATTGCTTTATTCTGTAATGTAAAACCCAATGCCGTTATTGAGGCTATAGATGCAGCTACTATTTATGAAGTGCCGCTAAAAATGCTGCAGGAAGGACTGGATGTTATTGTACTTAAAAAATTACAGATTAATGGGTATGCTGCTCCCGAACTTACAAAGTGGAGGGAATTTTTAGATAAATTAAATTATCCCAAAAGCCGTGTAAAAATCGGCCTTATCGGAAAATACATTGAGTTGCAGGATGCATACAAATCGATCCTGGAATCTTTTATACACGCCGGTGCAGAAAACCTGTGCAAGGTGCAGATTGTAAATGTGCACAGCGAATTTATTACTGATGAAAATGTGGCAGATAAATTAAAAGAATTAGACGGGCTGCTGGTAGCGCCGGGCTTTGGTTCAAGAGGAGTGGAGGGTAAAATAACCGCCGTGAAATATGCCCGGGAAAATAAAATGCCGTTTTTTGGAATATGCCTTGGTATGCAGATGGCGGTAATAGAATATGCCCGCAATGTAATGGGGTGGCAGGAGGCCAATTCTACAGAAATGAATTTGGCTACGCCTTACCCGGTAATTGCATTGATGGAGGAACAAAAAAAGGTAAAGAAAAAAGGTGGCACCATGCGCCTGGGCGCTTATGATTGTGACATTGAAGAAGGAAGCCTCGCCAATAAAATTTACGACACTACTGTTATAAGTGAACGCCACCGCCACCGCTGGGAGTTTAACAATAAGTACATCAGCGATTTTGAAAATGCAGGTATGATACCCAGCGGAAAAAATCCTGTAACGGGGCTGGTAGAAATTGTAGAATTAAAAGATCATCCATTTTTTATTGGCGTACAATACCATCCTGAATTAAAAAGTACGGTAGAAAATCCGCATCCGTTGTTTGTACACTTTGTACAGGCAGCCAAACTTTTTTCAGAAGAAAAAGCAAATATAAAATCTGCAAAACTGGAGAAGGAAACAATTTAGATGGAGCTATTTTTTTATCAATTTAAAATTATGCCATGCAGAAATTAAGCATGGATGATCTTAACCGTAAAACGGTTGAAGAATTTAAACGCTCAGAAAAAACACCGGTAATTGCTGTGCTGGAAAATATACGCAGTGCATATAATGTAGGAAGTGTACTCCGTACGGCTGATGCTTTTTTGCTGGAAGCTGTTTATATCATAGGTTATACCGCACAACCCCCTCACAAAGAAATAAAAAAAACCGCATTGGGTGCAGAAGATTCTGTTGCGTGGAAGTATTTTGAAAACACTAATTTGGCAATACACAAATTACACGGATTGGGATATAAAATATTTGCAGTAGAGCAAACAAAAGGTAGCACCATGTTGCATAAGTTAGATTATAAAGTGGGAGATAAAATTGCCGTTATTTTTGGTAATGAAGTTACCGGGGTAGAGCAGGAAACTATTTTGAAATGCGATGGTTGTATAGAAATTCCGCAACTGGGCATGAAGCATTCGCTGAACATTGCAACTGCGGCCGGTGTTGTGTTGTGGGAGATTGTAAGAGGGAGGATGCAAATGGGCAATGGGCAATAGGCAAGGGTGCATTTAAAATTGTCGCATCCTCATTACGCAGCCTTTTTAATTAACTGTATCACTTTATCCCATTGCCCATTCATTGTAAGTATTCTTAGGTTTAACATATTTTGTGCGCCTTTGTTGCTCCATCTTTGCCCTGATTGCTTCATTCTTTTTTGCACTACCGTTCTGTGTGCTGATTCTATTGCACCAGAACCTATGAGGCCTACTCCAATATTTTTATACGCTTTGTAATCCATTCTATAGGCATTATTTGTGTAGTAATTAATGAGCAGTAATGCTTCTTTACTTTTGCAGTTCTGCTGTTTTATATTGTCTATAACTTCCATCACTTTATTTTGCAATAGCAGTTCCTTTTGTTCACCTGTCCATTTTTTAAGCACCGTTTCATCTGTAAAAACAGTGTTTGCAAATTGATGTAAGTGTTCACACACATGATAGTAATCCAATATCGATACCGCTTCGGGGAAGGCATCTTCTATCCAGTTTTTTATCCAGGTTCCCCCATCAGAAATAAATACTAACCGCTTGCCCAATCTTCCATACGATTCTATTAATGTATCCATCTGTTTAGTAAAATCTTTACTGTTCCCTAAATGGGCTACATATTGCGAATGCCTTATCCAG
>JANLQE010000098.1:0-10220 GCA_031367625.1 Bacteroidota bacterium | reverse complement strand
ATCAATACCGTTACTAATTTTTTATGGATGGGTTTGTTTTATCTGAATGCATATGTATTGATTCCACGTTTATTTTACAAAAGAAAATACCTCCAATATGCGCTGGTGCTATTTGCCAGTTTTTGTATCATTATGTTGTTGCATGGGGCTTTATTTAAACCTTTTGTAACTGGACGCTCATTCAATTTTATGGCCTCCTCTGTTCATAATATTATTCCTTTTTTGTTTACCATTTTTGTGAGTGCAACTTATAAAACCTTAATTGACAGGATGCATTTAGAAAAAGAAGCAAATGAAAGAAGACAGGAAAACTTAAAAACCGAACTTTCTTTTTTACGTTCTCAAATCAGCCCTCACTTTCTGTTTAATATCATGAACAATATAGCAGCAATGGTACGGCTAAAAAGCGATGAACTGGAGGCAACTGTTCATAAATTATCTTCTCTAATGCAGTATATGTTATATGAGACAGATGAAGAAAAAGTGCTGTTGCAAAGTGAAATAGAAAACTTACATAATTATATTGACTTACAGCGGCAGCGTTTTAGTGAAAAACTTACATTGCACGTTTCATTAGAAGTTAAAGAGAACTGGCACAGCATTGAACCCATGCTTTTGATACCATTTGTAGAAAACGCCTTTAAACACGGAACTGGGTTAGTACAAAATCCAGAAATAGAAATTGAACTTAAGGCAGAGAATGACCAACTCTATTTTATAGTAAAAAACAGATTTATTCAAACCGAAACAGTCAAAGACAAAACGTCCGGTATTGGATTGGCAAATGTAAAAAGACGATTAGAATTATTGTATGGTAACTGTCATCATCTTGCAATAAATAAAACTGATGGCTGGTTTATCGTTTCATTACAATTAACTTTTAAATCATGATAAACTGTATTGCCGTTGATGATGAACCGCTGGCTTTAAGACTTTTGCAGGACAATATAAGCAAAGTACCTTTTTTAAAATTACTGGCTGCCTGCAATGATGCTTTTGAAGCAATGAAGGCAGTGCAGGAAAATAAAATTGATTTGGTGTTTATTGATATTCAAATGCCGGGATTAACAGGATTACAGTTTATTGGAAGCCTTGAAAATAAACCGTTGGTAATTTTTATTACGGCATATAAACAATATGCATTGGAAAGTTATGATTTATCTGTTGTAGATTATTTGGTAAAGCCTGTAGCATTAGATAGATTTATTAAAGCCTGTAACAGAGCCAAAGAGCTTCACGAACTTAAAGCAATGAAACAGCAGCATATCGTGCAACCGTCAACAGAATATTTCTTTTTAAATGTTGATTACAGTCAGGTAAAAGTAATGTTTGCAGATATTATATGGATTGAAGGATTAAGAGATTATATCAAAATAAACCTTAGAAGCACAAAAAAGCCTTTGATAGTACGAACAAGTCTTAAAGCAATAGAACATGAATTACCCTCAAATAAATTTTTAAGAATTCATAAGTCTTGGTTAGTTGCCATTGCTGAAATAACAGCAGTTCGTAAGAACAATATTTTTATAAAAGAAATGGAATTACCAGTTGGTGAAACATTTCGTGAGGCTGTTGAAAAACTTACCAGAAAAGAATTATAGTTTTTCTATCTGTGGTTGCACTTTTTTTGTGGCTTTTCTATATTGCCATAAAAAGAAAAATCCCCAACACAGGCTTGTAATATGCACTGCCTGATAACTGATTTTTCTCCATAATAAATAATCAGCTTTTACTGCGTCTGTTTTTATAAATATTAAGCCGATAAGCGAGGGAACTATTGTAAGTACCCCAATTGCTTTTATGAATAAAGGAAAGGGTGTGTAAAAAGCAATTAATATCATTGATGGCAATAGAAAATAAAATGAAGATGCCAAAATATCAACCCCGACTGTTTGTTCCTGAAAATCTTTAGCCAGAAAAAATACACCCCACGCAATAGACAACAATGTATATCCTGCTGCTGCCATATCCCAACCTTCTCTTGCCAGTTTCATGGCAACTAAAATAGTTCCTGTAATAAAAATGGCATCTACAAATTTGTAAATAACTTCTCTGCCTTCCTTATCAAATAAATCTGCAGTAAAACCAATGACACTTGCAAGCAGGAAACATATAAGTTGAGTGATAACAACTTGTTTGTCTGTTTTTTCATGATGGCTCATAAATATATTTTTAAGTAAAAATTAATTAAGTAACGATTATTACAGCAACAATTTATGTCACTGGATTTTTGTCAAGGTTTTATGTGTTTGTGTTAAAGAAGTTATGCAGGTAGAAAAACTGTTTTAGGTTATTGTGATGTAGATAGTAAGACCTGTCAAAATATTGTGGATTGTTGATGGTAGTTGTCATGCTAATGTTCAAGAAGAAGTTGAAAAGAATTCCGTCCGCTGGGGTGGGTGGGCTGTGTGTTGGCATTTTTAGCTCTTGGCAAGGTTTGGCTTTGTGTGCCTTGCCATGTGCTAAAAATAGCGTTGGGTCGGATCGGCAAAATCATGGATGTTTGTATATGTGTAGGATGTCGTTTAGGGTGACGTACAACAAAGTTATAATCCGGGAAAACACCGTATCCTTTCCTGCTTTTGTCATTTGAATATCAAGCGCTCCCAATTCAACAATAGTCCCGTCAAATGCATCGCTGCCTGCAACTTTTTCCTGCGGGACACTTTCGCCTGTAATGGGAGCCTGATTAACAGAACCTGCACCTCCTGTTACTTTTCCATCCACCGGAATTTTTTCCCCGGCTTTTACCAAAACAATATCACCAATTTTTAAATCATCAATTTGTACTGTTTCTTCTCTGCCATCTTTTTTTAGGATGGCTGTTTTTGGTACAGAACCTATCAACTCTTTTATAGATGCTCTTGCCTTTTCGCCACTTGCCGCTGCAATGTATTCAGCAATTAAAATAATCATCAACACCACAGAACCAGCCAGATATTCTTTGCCAAGTATTGATATTACTACAGCAATGGTAATAAAAATTTCAGTACCTATTTTTCGTTCTTTTATTAAATCTGTTGCCGCAACTTTTACAGCGAGTATAGCCCAAATGCCATTGCAGCCAGCAATACAGGCAAGGGAATAAGACTAAAATAAAATAGCAAACTAACTAACCCAACGGTTATAATGCGTACAATTTCCCAGAGAAACTGGCGTGAAAAGAATGTTTGTGAATAGTTTATATATCTTTTATAAATTTAAATGTGCGTTAATCAGTGACATTTTGTTTTGTTCGATAAAAAAATAAAACAGGTTGCACCTATCTCCTAAAGGGATAATAATTGTTAATTTAAAACGCAATTAAAGTTCCCCAAAGGTATTGAGTACAAGAGGGCGACGCAACGATGAACCACATTGATTGTGTGCCCGGACAAAAAAGAATTTTATTCACGTCTTTTTCTAATTCGCTTTGGTAATGTTCCTGTTCAGTTTTCCCTGCCAGGTAACCACCTAATCCCATTGCAATACAACCGGCAACTATTTCTGCAATGCCTGCCGTGATAACAATTTCATTACTGCTTACAGCACTGCTAATGCAAATGGTACTGTTAAACCATCACTCATACCAATAACTATATCTGTAATAAATTCTGAACTTTTTAAATGTTTTTCTGTGTGTACCATATTTGTTTTTTTAGTTGGTAAATTATTCCTCTGATTTATTTTTCTGGCTCATCAATAATGAATAAGCACCTTTTACAACAAATTCCTGTGTGGAAATTTTTTCCCCGGATACAATTTCTGTAAAACCGTTTTCACTTTCACCAATGTTTACTTCCGTCATCTCATATTGATTATTACCTTTTACTTTATATACATACTGTTTATTTTCAAAAGTTACAATTGCATCAGCCGGTAATACAAATGCTTTATTATTCTTTACTTCAATTTCGGCATTCATATAAGTGCCGGGTATCAATAGCTTATCATAGGTTTCAAAATGGCTATGTACATCTGTGTTACCTTCCTGTGAAAGGTCTTTGCCAATTAGAAGTATTTCGCAATTATATTTTTTATCAGGTTTGTTATTTGTGTAAGCAACCAGTTTTTGCCCGATAAAAAGTTTGTCCAAATCCTTTTCAAACACTTTTAATGCCAAATGAATATCAGACGGATTAACCAGTTCAAACATCACTTCAGTGGGCGATACATACTTGCCGATATTTACATTTACTTTAGTAACAAACCCATTAATGGGTGACAAAATATTTACACTTCTTGAAATATTTGTTTCACTTATTCTGTTAACATTCAGCCCGGCCAACTTTAATTTTTCTGCAAGGGCACTTATCAATACCCTTTGTGTTCTGTAATCTGCTTCTGATTGCTGATATACTTTATCACTCACTGCTTTACTTTCATTTAAATCTTTTTGCCGCTGGTATTCATTTTCCAGGTAACTTATTTTTGCTTTAGCAGTAAGATAATCCTGTTGCAACTGAATGTACTGCTGGTCTTCCATCACGGCAATAACCTCGCCTTTATTTACATGCATACCGGGCAATAGTTTGGTAGTTTTTAAATACCCGCCCAACGGCACACTTATAGAAACCATATTTTGCGGCGGCACATCAATTTTGCCATTTACTTTTAATATGGAAGAAATTTCTTTTTGTTCCATTTTCCCAATACCAATGCCTGCGTTTTTCTTTTGTACATCTGTAAGGGTTACTATGTTTCCGTTACTGGTAATGCTGGTTGATTCTGCGTCTTTTTTCTTTGCACCACATGCAGAAAGCAGGATGATTGCAACTGATAAGAATATGATATGTTTCATTTTTAAAAATATTATTTATTGGTAAAATAGTTTAGTTGCATGATGGATTCGTTCAGGCTTTTAACCGCTTCGGTATAATCATTTTTAACAGCGATAGCCTGGTTAATTACCTGCACCCACTCCAGGTAATTGATGTTGCCGTTGGCCAATTGCTGATTGGCAGTGGTAGTAATTAATGTGGCATTTTTTAATGCTGTACTTTCAAAATACTGCACTGTTTGCAGGTATTTATTGTATTGGGCAAAAGCGGTTTGATATTCGGATTGCAAGGTTTGCAGGCCAACTGCATAATTACTTTCAGCTACCTGTCTGGTAAATTTTGCACTGTTAATTTTTGCTTTTTGTGCCTTTGCAAAAATGGGGATACCAATACCAACCTGTACGGAGTTAAAACGTTTTGAAGTGCTGTATAATTTATTGTCGGCACCCGTACCCCGTATGCTCACATTGTTATAGCCGATAGATAAATCGGGCAACAACCTGCTTTTTTCCAATTGAAGGGTGGCATCCGCAATCTGTTGCTGTTGCTGAATTATTTTGATGACAGGATGTTCTTTTAACGAAGCCGTATCAGAAAACACCAGCAAGGCCGGTTTATAATTTTTATTTTCCGGAACAAAAGAAGTTGTGGTGTTTAACAGTAGCTGAAACTGCAGTTGCAAAATAATCAGGTCTTGTTTTAGTTGGTTTAACTGAATATTAATTTGCCCCAATTGCGTTTCAGCGCTTGTTTTTTCTAAAATATTACTTTCGCCTTTTTGTAAACGGAGTTCCGCTTTTTTATAAAAAGATGAATAGAGGCTGTCGGCATATTGAAGCAATTGTTTTTTTTGCTCAACATATAAGATGGTATAAAATACCTGGGCTACCTGTTTTTTTAGCAAGGCTTCTTTAACTGAAACATTCAGCAAACTGCTTTTCCATTCCTGTTGCAGCAATTCTTTTTGCTTTTTATATACTTTTGGAAAACTGAATGATTGAGCTATAGCAAATTTTGTATCGGTATAAATGCTGTTGATTTGTCCTGCTTCTGCAAGCAAATTTGCCTGGGGAACAGCACCCGAAGTTTTTATAAGCATCTGCTGATACTGAGCTTTCAGTTGCTCATTTTTAACCTGGAGGTTATTCTTTAAAGCTGTGTCAATAGCAGCGTTAATATTAATGGGTGTTTGTGCCAATGAGGCCTGGCTTAAACCTAAACAAAGCATAATTATGGTTGCCACAGCAATTGGCTTTTTATGTTTGCTTTTTTTGGCAAACCCAGTTTCAAACATCATGTATAAAACAGGCAATACAAATAACGTTAAGAAAGTTGCTATCAACAAACCCCCAATAACCACTGTTGCCAAAGGCCTTTGTACTTCCGCACCGGCGCCATTGCTCACGGCCATTGGAAAGAAACCCAATGAAGCAACAAATGCCGTCATCAAAACCGGCCGCAGCCTTACTTTTGTACCCATGATTACAATTCGTTTTAAATTTGTTAAGCCTTCTTTTTTTAACCGGTTAAATTCTGCAATTAATACAATACCATTTAATACTGCTACACCAAATAAGGCGATAAACCCAATACCAGCACTTATGCTGAATGGCATACCACGAAGCGCTAAGAATAAAATACCGCCAATGGCTGATAAAGGAATGGCAGAATAAATAAGTAAGCCATGCTTTACAGAATTAAAGGCAAAATAGAGCAATAAAAAAATCAATAATAACGAAACAGGCACTGCTATCATCAATCTTTTTTTAGCAGCATTCAGGTTTTCAAATGCGCCACCGTAGGTTACATAATAACCGGATGGAAATTTTAATTGCTTATCTGCTTTTGCCTGCAACTCTGTTACGATACTTTGTACATCCCTGCCCCGTACATTGAAGCCTACTACAATTCTTCTTGCCGCATTTTCTCTTTGTATTTGGTTGGGACCTTCTTTTATTTGTACATCTGCCAGTTGTGATAAAGGGATTTGTGTGCCCTGCGGCGTAGGTATCAATAAATTTTGTACATCTTTTACATCTTTTTTTTGTTCGCCGCCTATGCGTACCACCACATCAAAACGTTTCTCGCCTTCAAACAACATACCGCTGCTTTGCCCGGCAAAAGCCGTATTCACCACTTTGTTGATGTCGGCAATATTCAGGTTGTATTGTGCAATGGTATTTCTGTTGTAGGTGATTATGATTTGAGGCATTCCTGAAACGGCCTCCACATACAAATTTTTTGCACCATCAACCGTATTAATAATACTGCCTAATTTTTTAGCGTATGCAGAAAGTGTATCTAAATTTTCACCATAGATTTTACAAACCACATCCTGCCTTGCCCCCGTCATCAATTCATTAAAACGCATCTGCACCGGAAACTGAAAACCTGCTGTAATACCGGGAACAGCTTCCAGTGCCTTACCCATTTTTTCAGATAGTTCATTAAAGGTTTTTGCAGAAACCCATTCTTCCTTTGGTTTTAGTATTACCATCATGTCGCTGGCTTCCATTGGCATCGGGTCGGTAGGTACTTCACCACTGCCGATTTTGGTAACCACTTTTTCTACTTCCGGAAATTGTGTTTTAAGAATATGCGCTGCTTTTTGGGTATTGGCAATAGTTGTATTTAAATTACTGCCTGTCAAAACCCTTGTATCTACTGCAAAATCACCTTCTTCCAATGCAGGAATAAATTCTCCACCCAATGTGGTTAATATAAAAACCGCAAAAATGAAGAATGTCATTACTGATAACAAAACAGTTTTAGGAAAACTTACTACTTTGCTCAATGCTGCCTGGTAAACTCTTTCAATCCTGGCCATTAACTTATCAGAAAGGTTCTGTTTATGTTTTACTTTCTTACTTAAAAAAACAGCACTCATCATTGGTATGTAAGTGAGCGATAAAATGAATGCGCCCAGCAATGCAAATGCAACGGTTTGAGCCATTGGCTTAAACATCTTGCCTTCTATACCCTGCAGGGTGAAGATGGGTAAGTAAACCACCAGGATGATAATCTGGCCAAACACCGCACTGTTCATCATTTTACCAGCAGAATGATTTACCTCACTGTCCATTTGTGGTTGTGATAATTTATCTACACCCGTAAACTTTTTGCTGTGTGTTAACTGGTGCATTACGGCTTCAACAATAATAACGGCGCCATCTACAATCAAACCAAAATCCAATGCACCCAGGCTCATGAGGTTGCCGCTGACGCCAAAAAGGTTCATCATAATAACTGCAAAAAGCATTGCCAGTGGTATAACAGATGCTACCAGTAAACCAGCCCTGAAATTTCCTAAAAATAATACCAGCACAAACACCACAATCAATGCTCCCTCCATTAAATTCCTTTCAACAGTGCCAATAGCATTGTTCACCATTTTTGTGCGGTCTAAAAAAGGTTCAATCAACACACCTTCGGGTAATGTTTTTTGTATTTGTACAATGCGTTCTTTTATATTTTTAATTACTTCGCTGCTGTTTGCCCCTTTCAGCATCATTACCACTGCACCCGCAACTTCACCTTTATCGTTGTAACACATGGCGCCGTACCGGGTAGCATTACCAATTTTAATATCTGCAACATCTCTTATAAATAATGGCGTTCCTCCGAGATTACTTTTAATAGCAATATTTTTAATATCGTCTATGCTGCCTATTAAGCCTTCGCTTCTGATAAACAATACCGCCGGGCCTTTCTCAATGTATGAACCGCCGGTGTTTTGATTATTATTCTCCAATGCTTTAAAAACATCTGTAATGGTAATGTTGTAAGAAAGCAATTTGTTTGGGTCAACTTCAATAGAATACTGTTTTAATTTTCCACCAAAACTGCTTACCTCGGCAACGCCTTTTACACCCAGCAACTGGCGGCGAACTATCCAATCCTGCATGGTCCTTAAATCGGTTTCGTTGAATTTATTTTCATAGCCATCCTTTGGCCTTATCATGTATTGGTAAATTTCTCCCAGCCCTGTACTCACCGGACCTAATTCCGGTACACCTATTCCCTGCGGAATTTGTGTTTGTACTTTTTGTAACCGTTCCGCTACTTGTTGCCTTGCCCAATACACATCGGTAGCATCATCAAAAACAATGGTAACCAAAGACAACCCAAACCTGGAAAAACTCCTGATTTCCTTTAAGCCTGAAATATTATTATTGGCCTGTTCAATGGGAAATGTAACGAGGCGTTCAATATCTGTTGCACCAAAGGAAGGTGCGATTGTTATAACCTGTACCTGGTTATCGGTGATGTCCGGCACGGCATCAATGGGCAGTTTTGTAAACTGGTAGCTGCCATAACCAATGAGGGCAATAATAAATAGCCCAATGATGAGTTTATTCCGTACGGAAAACTCAATTATTTTATTAAGCATAAAAAATATCTTATAATAATTAGTATTTTATGATGTGCTGTACAGCACAGTTCGCCCACATATAATGAGAGGTGCTAAGAAGTAAAAAAATGAATAACTAATTAACAAGATTTGGGAGGCTGCCAGATATTAGACAGATAAGAGGAAAGTATAAATTGGGTTTTAGGAAAACTCTTTTTATTTTCAGATAGTTCAATCGGTTTGTCAATAGAGATTTCGGGCATTAAAGGAACAAATTCAGGCACTATTGAAGAAATACATTGTGTCGGAGTTTTAAAAGGTAACTGCATATCCCTTTCGTAGTCTTTGTCTTTAGGGCTGCCATGCATGTAGTGAATGTCTAAAAACTGCAGAAATGAAATTGATTTATCTTCTTGCTGATGTTCTGCATAGTGTTGGAATATAACAGGAAGTTTCAGCAACTCATTGGCTTCTGTAGTTGAGAACAGGTAGAGTGTTAGAAAAAATATGGATGTTATTTTTTTCAATAGTGCAAAAATAAGGGAAATATTTGCTTGCGTAGTCAATTTTTACTGCATAACATTTAGCAAACATTTTAGACCTTAGAATCCTGCTGTCCATTAATCGCTTAGTAGTTTTTCCATCCTGAAAATAAAGGTAACCCCACGCCTTTTTTATTCTGTCTGTTTATAATTGTTGCTGTTTTATTTCCTTTTGATTATCGCTCCAGTGGATACTCCATTTATAGAGGTTCGTAATAATAATTATAACTACCAACCACATAACAATCTGCCAAATAATATCTTGTAAGATAGCTTTGCATCCTGCTCAGGAAATAACAGGATTTGAAATTTTCGGGTTACAATTTTGTGGTGATTATTCGCTGTCAGTTGTATATCAGTGAGGCTTTTCTTAATAATATCTTCGTAAGGTTTAGTGCAATCCTCCTAAGCTTCTTTCCGTTCCTCTTTAAGTGCAGAGGATCATTACCCTCCGGTTGCAAATCCTTCAAATACCGTCATACCGCCATCAATAAAAATACTGGCACCGGTAATATAATCACTGTCATCACTTGATAAAAATACTGCCAGCTTACCAATATCTTCCGG
>JANLQE010000094.1:0-1594 GCA_031367625.1 Bacteroidota bacterium | reverse complement strand
TAAATACTACAATTACAAACACCAAGCCGTTTGTCATTGAGTAAATTGGTGTAAAGCACTTCAAAAGTATAACGCTAGGGGGATTTTGTTAATACTTTCCGGTTACAACTTTCATAAATCTTTTCATATTTTTTATTTTAAATTGTTATATAATATCAGCGTATTTGATATAGCAAAAGTTTAAAAAATAATTACCTGAAATTAAAAATTTATTTCTTACAACAAAATATAAAGATCCTCCTCAACAGTTGCATCGGTGGATATCCTATGTTATTAAGGGCATCTCTAAAAACCTGCCTATCCACTACTATAAAAAAAACTGGAACAGAGGGTACTAATATTCGATCGGCCTGTCAGCTAATGGTAGATCATTTATTACATAAAATGCTTGTAAAAATCAGGCAGCATTAACATACATCACTCCGGCCACCGCACTGCTTTTAATAGCTTAAAATTTATAAAAATACCCTGCTGTGGGTATATATTAATCGTTTAGTAAATTAGTAAGGTTAAAATTGTTAAGCTGCATATCTGACGTGCTTTTCATGAAAATATTTTTGCACCTGCCTTCTGTCATTTTTTCTTTTGTTCATAAATTCTTCTACATTGCTTTTCATCTGAGCCTTGTTGATAGGGCGTTTCTTCCCTATCACATTTGTTTTTAAATCCTGGTTCACATACTCTTGGGCATTAAGCTCCGGGCTATAGGGCGATAGAAAAAATAATTCAATTCTATTTTTATATTCTTCCAACCATGCATTTACTTCTTTCGTTTTGTGTGCTGTGTGCCCATCTACCACTAAAAATATTTTCTGCTGTTTGTGCTTAATCAGCCGGTTTAAAAACTCAAGGAATACCTTTCCATTGAATGTGCCATCCAGTATCATAAACTCTACATGACCTTTAGTGCTGATGGCAGATACCATGTTTAGTGAAAAACGTTGACCTGTTTTTTTAATTACGGGTGTTTGTCCTTTTGGAGCATAGCTTTTACCAGCCTGATGATCGCTACGCATACCTACTTCATCTTCAAAATAGATTACCGCATTCTCTTTTAGGCTTTCTTTTTGATGGCAGGATATTCTTGCTCTAACCATGCTTTCACTTTTGCAGGATTTTGCTCAAAGGCTCGTGCGATAGGCTTTTGAGGGGTATATCCCCAACTTTTTAAATAACGGCCTACTTGCCATCGGCTCAACTCAATTCCAAATCTAACCAGTATCAATTGTTGTACGGCTTCTCTTGTCCACAAACCAAATGCTAATTTTAATTGATCAGGAAGTTTATCCCTTATCAGTTGCCGGACTTCGGCTGACTGCTTGCTATTTATTTTTTTACCGCCTTGTACTCCTCGTTTCTTACTGCTGATTCCACGCTTACCGCCTGTCTTATATTTACGCCATATCTTTTCAACACCACTTTTACTCAATCCGAAAATTTGTGACGCTTGAAGTTGCGTTCCTGTTTTCTTTTTTAAAAAAACAACCACTTGTTCCCGAATCGTAGCTTGTGCAGAAGCTGTACGATGTCTCCCATCTTTTTTTGCCATTAGCAAATATACATAAACCTTACCATTTTATGCTCTTATTAATAA
>JANLQE010000082.1:0-3291 GCA_031367625.1 Bacteroidota bacterium | reverse complement strand
GCTGCTATGGGAAAAGTAGAAGAATAAACACCAATAAAATTCTAAAAAGGAATTGTACTAAAAAAATCAAATTAGTCCGCTATCCAGGAGATCATTGCTAAACGGGTTTTTGCTCATATCACAATAGATTCTTCTATTTCCCCAATTATAAAAAAACTTCCGCAAACCATTATTACATCATTCTTTTTGGCAACTGCTTTGGCCTGGGCAATGGCATCATTTACATTATCAAAACTGTTACCTTTTAATTTTTTTTCCTCAGCTAATACTTTTAATGCAGTGTGAGGCAAAGCACGTGGTATATGGGCATTGGTAAAATAATACGAAGCATTGCCCGGAAATAAAGACAGCACCGTGCTTATATCTTTATCCTTTACAAAGCCAAGCACAAAATGAATATTGGCTGCCGGATAACTAAGTGATAATTGTTTTAATACCTGTTGTATGCCGTCTTTATTATGCGCTACATCTAAAATAATAGCCGGGGCACATTTTACCACATCCCATCTCCCTTTAATACCTGTAAGCGATTTTACATTTTCTAATCCTTCATGCAATGCTTTTTCGGGGATAGAAAAACCTGTATGTTTCAGTTGCTCAATGCAGCATAACAGGGTGGTACAATTTTTTACCTGGTACAGGCCCGTTAAGTCAAGCCTTAGTTTCTCTACAATATTTGTTCTTTTGTTTTTAATGTTGCAAAGCAGCAACGGGCCTGCGGATTCTATATATTCTGTAACAAACATTTCGGGTGCCAGATAAACAGGCGCATTTTTTTTATTGGCTTCCTGCACAAATACGTTAATCGTTTCCGGTAAAATTTCACCAATTACTACGGGTATATTTTCTTTTATAATGCCCGCTTTTTGTGAGGCAATTTCCGGTAGTGTATTGCCCAGAATATTCATGTGGTCAAAACCAATATTGGTAATAACGGATAAAATGGGTAAGATGATATTTGTACTGTCTAACCTGCCCCCAAGGCCGGTTTCAATTATGGCAATATCAATTTTTTCTTCAGCAAAATATTCAAATGCCATGGCTACAGTGAGTTCAAAAAACGAAGGCTGAACTTTTTCCGAAATCGCTTTTGTGCGTTCCACAAAACCAACCACAAAAGATTCACTGATCATTTTACCATTAATCCTGATACGTTCGCCAAAATCTTTTATATGTGGCGAAGTATATAATCCTGTTTTGTAACCGGCCTTTTGCAGTACAGCGGCCAGCATGTGACTCGTGCTGCCCTTACCGTTAGTGCCGGCAATATGGATGCTTTTAAATTTTTGCTGGGGATTGTTTAAGGCATTGCAAAGCGCTATGGTATTATGTAAATCTTCTTTGTAAGCCGCCTGGCCCACCCGTGAAAACATGGGAAGCTGTTGGTATAAATAATCAATTGTTTCTTTGTAATTCATTTTTACAAAGATAAAACAGCAAACGGGGTTAAGCCAAGTGGATTTTAAAATCAGTTCACATTAAAATTAAACTGAACCGTTACAGTAGATTCATCTGTTGCTTTATCAAACTGCATATTGCGCAGGTAAGTGCTTATGGCAGTAGCATAGCCCTGATCGAAGCTGGTACTGGGTTTTACCAATCTGATGAGAGATCCCTGACCTGATGGTGAAACTTTTATGCTGGCATAAATAGTAGCTTTTGGTAATTCTCCTGTAAAAGAATAGTAACGTACAATTTTTCGGTTGCCGCTTATTATTCTTGGCCCGCCAACTTTGCCGCCGGGTGTATTTCCATAAGAATCTTTATTGCCATTCGGGTCACCTGCATCTCCTTTGCCATTGGGATTATTGCCCTGATATTTATAACCATTATCTTCTGTAGCATTATTGCCACCGCCTTTGCCAGGACCATTATAAGTAACTTTTGGTTTTTGAGGTTTGGGTGCAGGAGCAACAACAGGAGTAGGGGACGTTACCGTTTTTACTATGGGTATTTTTTTTTCGGGTTTATTTACAGGAGCAGCATTTTCTTCTGCATTGTCATCGGGCTGCACTTTTTCTTCCTGCACTTGTTTTTGAACTGCCTGCCTGGGTTGTATAACTGCCTCACGGGATGGAGACCTTTCTCCTTTTATTAAAGGCTGTTTTTTGCCAAAACCTTCGTCATTATTTCCTAAATTTATTTCCATTAAATCGGGTACTACCGGCGGTGTTACAGGGAGTACGGTCCAGCTGATTAAAAAAAACATCAGCAGTAATCCACCACAAATAATTGCAGTATATATAAATGCTTTTTTATTTTTTTCAGATTCAAATGCCTCTGTCATAAAACTTTTATTACGGGATAAAGTTATTTTAATATCGGGGGATAAGGTTTATATGATAAAAAATTTAACAAATCCTCCTCTGTTGAAAATCAGCATTAATTTCTTTCACCAAATAAAAGGCTACCGATACGAACCATATTGCTGCCTTCTTCGATGGCAATTTTATAATCGCCACTCATGCCCATAGACAGGGTTGACAGTTGATAGTTGTTAGTTGAAAGTATTGAGCCTTCATCAAATAATTTCTTTAAAAAATGAAATTCCTGCCCTACTTTATTTTTATCATCAGTAAAAGAACCCATTCCCATCAGGCCAGTAATTTTTACATTTGTTAGTTCGTATGATTTGTTTTCAATTCGGGAAATCAAATCTTTTAATTCATTTTCATCAAACCCAAACTTTGTTTCTTCTTCTGCAATATGCACCTGCAATAAGCAAGAGATAGTTTTATTTAATTTTTCTCCCTGTTTATTTATTGCTGATAATAATTTCTCACTGTCCACACCGTGGATGAGGTGTACAAAGTGTGCGATGTATTTTACTTTATTGCTTTGCAGGTGGCCTATAAAATGCCAGCGCATATCTTTAGGTAAAGCTTCGAATTTTTCCACTAATTCCTGTACATAATTCTCGCCAAAATCTCTTTGGCCTAAATCATATAGAGCCTGTATTTCTTCAACAGGCTTAGTTTTGGATACAGCAACAAGCGTTGCTTTATTATTTAATTCAGTATTTAGCTGTGTATATTTTTCTTTATTGATACTCATAATTATTTTGCCAAAAAGATAGAAATTTTTTTGCAGGAAAGGCGTTGAGGCGTTAAGAGAATATTTACACAAAGGCAATAAGGCTCAAGGCAGAATGTAAAAATAAAATATGCAAACAATCATTTCATCTGCACATCTAAGCTTACATCTTCTCCATCTCCTTCTCTCCTGGGAGAGTATAGGTGAGGGGCTTTTATTTCAATATCGTTCTGCTTATTACAATTCTTTGTACCTCGC
>JANLQE010000072.1:0-2063 GCA_031367625.1 Bacteroidota bacterium | reverse complement strand
AACCGGGAATTTTATACCGGCTGTGGTAAAGAAGATTGCCACTGGTGCAATTTTGTAAAAGATAATAAGCTGGCGGTAGCTTTACATGATCTGGAGGAGGAAGATACCCAGGATTAAACCCTTATATATTTAGTATATTTGATAATACAATTTTCATCTCATGACAGTATCCACCATACGGAAAAGATTAATTGATGACATAACCAATGCATCCGAAAGTGATATTAAAGAATTGTACAAACTGCATGCTTTAATTAAGGAAGAAAAAAGTACCGGGCTTACATGGGATGCTTTAACATCACCCCAAAGATTAAAAATAAATGACGGCCTTAAACAATTAAAAGAGGGTAAAGGCATTCCTGTAAAAAAAGCAATGGCTCAGTTGAATAATAAATATGGCCTCTCCTAAACCAATCATTATTTCGCCAAAGGCGCTACAGGATTTAGATGAAATCTACGAATGGGTCCTGGATAAATTTGGCAAACCAACTTTACAGAATTTTCATAAAAAATGGGGCGTATTTTTAAATCTCATTGCATTACACCCAACTATTTTTCCATATTTATACAAGAAAAAAGGATTAAGAAAATATACTTTTTATAAAAGAAACCTTGTGGTTTATAAAAACACTAAAACTCATATTGAAATTGTAGCCGTGTTTAATACTTGGCAAAATAGAAAAAAGGCAACAAACTATTAATCGAATTTTGAGATTTTTATGATTTTAAAAAAGGGTAGATACCTTAAACCGGTTAAGTTTGCAGTTCAATAAATATTGAATGAGCGTACACAGGATTTTATATTCTTTAATTATCATCACATCGGCTTATATCATTTCCACCTTCAGCAGCGGATGTGCCCAGATAGGCGCACCTACGGGCGGCCCGAGAGATACCCTGCCACCCATACTCGTGAAAGCTACGCCCGAACAAAAAACCCTGAATTTTAAAGGCAATAAAATTTCCCTCAATTTTGATGAATACATAAATGTGGTAGATCTGCAGAGTAACCTGCTGATATCTCCGGTGCAAAAAAGCAATCCTGTGGTCAGCTATATTTTAAAAAATGTTACCCTAAAGTTTAAAGACAGTCTTTTACCCAATACCACCTACAGCATAAATTTTGGCGATGCCATAAAAGATAATAATGAAGGCAACGTGCTTAAAAACTTTACTTATCTTTTTTCTACCGGCAGTGCTATAGATTCACTTTCTTTCAGCGGAAAAATTTTTCTGGCAGAAACGGGCAAAACAGACAGCACAATTATAGCCATGCTTTACCGCAATGCTGATGACAGTGCAGTAATAAAACGAAAACCAAACTACATAGCAAAAGTAAACAGCGATGGCAGTTTCATCTTTCAAAACTTACCGGCAGATAAATTTAAAGTGTATGGTTTAAAGGATGGTGATGGCGGCAAAACCTATAATTCAAAAACAGAAATATTTGCTTTTGCAGACAGCGGAATTACCGTTTCTAAAAATACAGCACCGGTTACTCTTTATGCATCCGCACTGGAAAAAGAAACGCCTAAAACTACAGTAGCCACATCCAAAAAACCGGTTGTAGAAAAAAAATTGCGCTATACCAGCAACCTTGAGCAAAAAAATCAAAGCCTCTTGCTACCACTGCGGCTTAGTTTTAATAACAGCCTTAAAGTGTTTGACCCTGAAAAAATAATTTTAGCAGATACCAATTATATTCCTTTAACCAATGCTAAAATATCGCTTGATAGTACTGCAAAAATTATCAGCGTAAATATTCCCTGGCAGCCGGAACTAAATTACGTGTTGCTGCTTCCCAAAGAAGCCGTGCAGGATTCTGCAGGCAACACAATTTTTAAAACAGACACCCTGAAATTTATTACAAAAAAAACAGAGGATTACGGCAGGGTGATACTCAGGTTTAAAAATCTTGATACCAGTAAACATCCCATTCTTCAATTTGTAGAAGGCGATATTATTAAATACAGTTATCCGCTAACCGGCACAGAATGGAACAACAAACTTTTTACTCCCGGCCAATATGAAATAAGAATTTTATATGATAGCAATCAAAATGG
>JANLQE010000196.1:0-7586 GCA_031367625.1 Bacteroidota bacterium | reverse complement strand
GCTGGATAAAGAATATAAATTAACCGATAACGAATATGGCATCGGCGATTTTCTGGAAGATTTAAAAACCAAAGGATACATTGATGAGAACAAACAGAATGGAGAAATAAAAATAACTTCAAAAACAGAACAGGGCATACGTAAAAAAAGCCTGGAAGAAATATTCGGAAAAATAAAAAAAACAAGGCAAGGCAATCATAATACTTTTAAGCCCGGCGGCGGCGATGAAATAAATCCTGAAACAAGGCCATTTCAATTTGGCGATACTATGGAGCAGATTGATTTTACTTCATCAATTCGTAACGCCCAAATCAATCACGGCATTGATAGTTTCCGGATGCAGGAAGATGACCTGGAAATAAGGGAAACAGATTTTAAATCCCAGACCTCTACGGTGCTGATGATTGATATTTCTCACTCCATGATTTTATACGGTGAGGACAGGATAACCCCTGCAAAAAAAGTGGCTATGGCACTAAGCGAACTGATACAAACAAAATATCCTAAAGACACTTTGGATATTGTGGTTTTCGGTAACGATGCCTGGACGATAGAAGTAAAAGATTTACCGTATCTGCAGGTAGGGCCTTATCATACCAATACGGTTGCAGGGCTGGAACTGGCAATGGACCTGCTCCGCAAACGACGCAATCCAAACAAACAGATTTTTATGATTACAGATGGCAAGCCAACCTGCCTTAAAGTAGGAACAAAATATTATAAAAACAGTTTTGGTGTAGATAGAAAAATATTGACACGCTGCATGAACCTGGCAACACAATGCAAGAAATTAAAAATACCGATCACTACTTTTATGATTGCCAGCGACCCTTACCTGCAAAAGTTTGTACAGGAATTTACCGAAACAAATAATGGCAAAGCATTTTTTGCCTCGCTGGATAAATTGGGGGCTTTTATTTTCAGGGATTTTGAAAGTGGGAAAAGGAAAACGGTGTATTAGAAACCCCTGCCCCCTGAAGGGGAAACTTAAATTCGGCATTTCAATCAACAATTGAAAATTAATTAATTTGATACTACTAATTTTATGCTATTGCTATTTTAATTTTCAAAAAACGATTAAGCAAAATTTATGAAACTAATTATTGGAATTTTTATCGGCGCATTATTTTCAAGTGGAATTTTTTACTACATCAATAAAAAAAATGAAGATAAAAGAAAGGCACTTATTGCTTCTGTCAATTCTGCACAACCTGTTAATTTAAATATGACTGAACCAAAAGACGAAGACCCTGAACCAGTATTGCTTGTTGAAAACCCTTTTACTATACTGATTGGCTCAAACGAAAATTTTTATTATTACAATGGAAAAAATTGTAATGGCTTGCAAAAATCAACGTTAGCACAACTAAAGGTTCAGATAGCATCAAAAAAGGAAAAGACTAACCCAAAGAAGTTAATGTTTATAATTAAAAGTTTACAAGATGCTGGTTTCAAAAGCGTAATTGATGTTTTAGATGAACTTACTATAGCTGGCATTCCAGTCGGTCATTATGCAGAAGTGGATGTTTCTGAAAATGAAAAAGATTGTATTAAAAATTACAAAAAAAAATAAATGACAAACATCAATACACTCGGCGAATTAAAAAAGAGCGGCTACGTTTCCAAATCTATTAAGGATGAAATCCGTATCAACTTAATAAAAAAAATGCAGGCAAAAGAAAATCCCTTTCCAGGCATATTGGGTTATGAAGATTCTGTAATTCCAGATACGGAGAGAGCGTTATTATCCCGGCATAATATTTTGTTCCTTGGCCTGCGTGGGCAGGCTAAAACCCGTATGGCCAGGCAAATGACAGCATTGCTGGATGAATATATTCCCTTTGTTGCCGGCAGTGAAATTAATGATGATCCGCTGCGGCCCATATCAAGATATGCTTTAGACCTGATAGAAGAAAAAGGAGATGACACACCAATTGACTGGCTGCACCGCAGCAACCGCTATGCAGAGAAACTGGCAACGCCTGATGTAAGCGTGGCAGATCTTATCGGCGATATTGACCCCATAAAAGCAGCTAATTTAAAATTGAGTTTTGCTGATGAAAGGGTTTTGCATTACGGCATTATACCAAGAAGCAACCGCTGCATTTTTGTAATAAATGAACTGCCCGATCTGCAGGCAAGGATACAGGTTTCGCTTTTTAATATCCTGGAAGAAGGCGACCTGCAAATCCGTGGCTTCAAACTTCGGTTACCCCTTGACGTACTGTTTGTATTTACCGCTAACCCCGAAGATTATACCAACCGTGGAAGTATTGTAACACCATTGAAAGACAGGATAGAAAGCCAGATACTGACACACTATCCAAAATTATTAGATACCGCATTGCAGATAACGGAACAGGAAGCAAAAATAAATGCAGCCCAGCAGGAAAAGGTAATGGTAAGCGATCTTATAAAAAGATTGATTGAGCAGGTAGCTTTTGAAGCACGTGAAAGTGAACTGGTAGATAAAAAAAGCGGCGTGAGTGCAAGGCTTACCATTGCTGCTTATGAAAACGCAGTAAGCGCTGCAGAAAGAAGAGCAATTATTAATGAAGAAAAAAATACCCAGGTTTGGCTTGGCGATCTGAATGGCATTATACCCTCCATTACCGGCAAAATAGAATTGGTATATGAAGGCGAACAGGAAGGCCCCTACCAGGTTGCCTACAATCTTTTAGAAAAATCTATCCGGTCGCAGTTTGTACAATATTTCCCCAACCCGGAAACTTTAAAAAAACGAAAAGGAAAAGAACAGGCTGCAGAAAATCCTTACAAGGCAATCACCGGGTGGTTTGATGCAGGTAATGCGCTGAACATATTTTTAGAAACAAAAGATGAAGATAAAATACAGTTGCTTTATAAAGTTGGCGGCTTACATGCTTTGGTAAAAAAATATTTTAATGCCGCCAATGAAATGGAAAATGCTTTGCTGATGGAACTGGTGCTTCACGGCCTTGCAGCACATTCTATGATAAGTAAAAAAGTGATAGATGGAAAAATTGAATTTAAAGATCTGATGGGCAGTATGCTGAGCATGGGTAGCCAGCACTTTAGCGAAGAAGATTTAAATGAAGATAATTTTTAAGATGCAGAAAATAAAAAAGGCGCAATTTAATTTGCGCCTTTTTATATAAATTATTTTATAAGAACACCAAATTTTATTCCGAAACTAAATGATATTGACGGACTCTTTCCTGCTCTTGTATTAGCATAATTGTAAGCGGAATAGTCATTATAATACTGAAAGTTTCCATTTAAGTTTTCATACTGATAAGTTTCCTTTTTATTATCAATTCCGTAACCAATTCCAAAATAAGTATCTAAAATAAATTTTTCACCGAAAACTCTTTGTTTACCTAACTCTAATTGCAATGCACTAAAAGTTACATTTTGTTTGCTTAAAACAGATTGAGAAACATTTGCTTTAGTAACTACAATATTTTCCTTGTAATGGCCAACATACACAGTAGGTTTAAAATATGTACCCTGCATTAAATGCGACATTTTTGTTCTGCCGAAAAAAATAAAATCGGGCAATTTATTAAACTTATATCCTGCTGAAATAAATCCACCCCCTTGTCCTTTTTTTGCATTGGTTGAATTCGATGAACCATAATCGTAAAAATTTAAAGATTCCGATTTTCCCAATCCGATAATACCGATACTAACCTCATAACTTTTACCTACACCAACACTTTTTTCGAAACCAAATTCTGTATAACCATATAATGGCGAAAAGAAATTTATCTTAATTGCTTTTGTTAATTGTCCTTCATACGATTCCTTATCTTTTAAATTATCAGAGAAAGTCAGCACTTTTCCATCGCCAGTTATTATCTTTTTTACTCTATCTGTTTCCAAAACATATACAGGTCCGTCAGGGTCATTTAATAGTTTGTATTTAATATCAGTTGAGCCTATTTCAATAATTTTTACTTCTAAAATCTTTCCGTTCTTTCGGTAAATCTTATCCTGTGCTTTTAAAGAAAGACCCGCAATTAATATTAAGATGAACAGTAGAAATGTCGTTTTCATAAAAAAAATTTAAGTTTAAAAAATAAAATTAGGCCTTCTTCGGATAAAAGAGATTGACAAAAGTCAATAAATATTTACGGAGAGATTATTTTTACAACCCTAATGCTGCTTGTGAATAGAAATAATTTTATACAATATTTACTTCTCTGTGCAATTCAACATCAAAATTTAGTTTTACAGAATCAATTATTTTTTCACTTAGATGTAAAATATCTTCACCTGTTGCAGTACCGTAATTTACAAGGACCAATGCCTGTTTTTCATGACAACCGGCATCACCTTTTCTGAAACCTTTCCAGCCGCATTGTTCAATAAGCCAGCCTGCTGCAAGTTTTGTTTCATTCTCATTTACAGGGTAACCAACTATGCCGGTAAATTGGTTTTTTAATTCCTCAAATTTACTGTTGCTTATTTCGGGGTTTTTAAAAAAACTTCCTGCATTGCCTATTGCTGCAGGATCAGGTAATTTACTTCTGCGGATATTTATAACCGCTTTTGATATGGCAGCAATGCTAAGCTCCTGAACATTCATTTTTTCAAGTTCTGCTTCTATTGCTCCGTAAGAAATATTGAACACCGGTTTTTTATTCAACCGGTAGGTAACCGAAGTAATCACAAACTGATTTTTGAATTTATTTTTGAAAACACTTTCCCGGTAACCAAAGGCACAGTCATTCAAATTGAAATGGACTATTTTTTTTTCTTCCGGATGAAATGCTTCCAAAGAGTAAAACACATCTTTTATTTCTACACCATAAGCGCCGATGTTCTGCATAGGGCTTGCGCCAACGTTGCCCGGAATTAAAGACAGGTTTTCTACGCCTGCGTAATTATGCTCAATGCAATACAATACAAACCTATGCCAGCCCTCGCCAGCACCGGCTTTTATAAACACATAGTTTTCATCTTCCGTTACTTTTTCTATACCGGTTATTTCATTTTTTAAAATGAGCCCATCAAAATTTTTTGTAAATAAAATATTGCTGCCGCCACCGAGGATAAAAGTTGGTAGCTGATGGCTGAAAGATGATAGTTGATGGTTGATAGATGACAGGCTATTATGTTCAAGGCATTCTTCCAGTTCCTGTAAAGTAGTAAATCCGGCAAAATATTTTGCCTTGGCATTAATGCCAAACGTGTTGTATTTTTTTAGCGAAAAGTTTTGTTGCAGATTCATTGTAGGTAAATGTAAAAATTCCTTTTCATAGTGAGACTCATAATTTGAATTTGTAAAAAAGTAACAAACTGAAAGGGTTGAATAGAATACTAAAAGTACAAGAGGGCGACGCAACAGTGATGACCATAGCTTTTTTGCCAGGACAAAAAATATTTTACATTGGATCTACATCCACTACTATCTGTACAGCTCTGTAATTTTTTTCGCTCTGCATTAAATTTATATGATTACGGATCACTTTTTTATACGTCATGCTCATGCCCGGTTCTTTAGGAAGTTTTATCATCAGTTCCATCAAATATTGATTTCTTACCCGCCCTATCACAGGCGCAGCAGGCCCTACCACGTAATTGCCTAAATCCTGCCGCAGCAAAGTTGCCAATTTTTCTGCTGCAGCAGTAACCAGTATTTTATCTTTATGTTTTAAAACAAGCATTACAATTCTGCTGAAGGGCGGATAAAAAAATTCTTTCCGGTTGGCAATTTCGTAAGCATAAAATTTTTCAAAATCGTGTTGCTGCACCAACTGCAATACCGGGTGTTTTACATTTACAGCCTGTATCAATACTTTGCCCTGTTCATGTTTTCTGCCGGCACGCCCACTCACCTGCTCCATTAACTGAAATGCTCTTTCATGCGCCCGAAAATCAGCGAAGCTCAGCAAGCCATCTGCATCTAATATGCCTACCAAACTCACTTTATCAAAATCCAATCCCTTTACTACCATCTGTGTACCCACTAAAATATCCAGCCGGTGCTGTTCAAATAAACGGATGAGATTATCATGTGCTGTTTTACCACGAACACTATCCACATCCATACGTGCTATTTTATTTGCAGCAAAATCTTCTTCCAGTTGCTCTTCAATTTTTTCGGTGCCAAAGTTTTTTTCCAGCCAGTCGTTGCTGCCGCATGCGGGGCACACAACTAATTTTGGATAAGTGCTGCCGCAATAATGGCAATGCAGTTTATTGCTGTACTTATGCAGTGTTAGCGATACATCGCAGTGGATGCATTGTGGTATATAACCGCAGGCACCGCATATCAGGTAAGGGTTGTAGCCACGCCTGTTTTGAAAGAGTATTACCTGCCTGTCGCTGCTTACCGCCTGCTGAATGGCTTCTTTCAGTTGAGGGCTTATCATCACTTTTCCCCGTCCGACCGGGCCATCCGGGCGGGCTTTTTGTGCCACCTGCCTTGTGTTGATTATTTCTATCACCGGCAATTGCAGCCCTCCATACCTTTCGCTTAAATAGATAAGGCCGTATTTATTTTGCAAAGCATTAAAATAACTTTCTAAAGAAGGCGTGGCGGTACCCAGCAAAACTTTTGCGCCAAACAGTGAAGCATAATAAATGGCTGCATCCCTTGCATTATAGCGTGGTGCAGGGTCCTGTTGTTTGTATGATGCATCATGTTCTTCATCTACTATTATTAATCCCAGGTTTTTAAATGGAAGAAACAAAGCGCTCCTGGCACCCAGCAACATTTTTACTTCGCCGGTTCTTATTTTATTCCAAAGTTCTACCCTTTCCTGGTTATTAAATTTAGAATGATAGATGGCGATATTGCCCCCAAAATGTTTTTGCAATCTTCGTATAATCTGTGCCGTAAGGGCAATCTCCGGCAACAGATAAAGTACCTGCATGCCTTTACTAAAATATTCTTCAATCAGTTTTATATAGATCTGCGTTTTGCCGCTGCCGGTAACGCCATGCAACAGGCAAACGGATTTTTCTTTAAACAACTCCCGTGTTTTTGCCAAACAATCCTGCTGCATTTGGCTCAGTTCAAAATCTAACTGAATATTTTTTGGTAAAGATTTTATGCGGTCTATACTTCTTTTTTCTACTAACAGAATTTGTTTATCACATAAGCCTTTTAATTGTGCCGCAGTAGCACCGGCTTTGGTAAGTAAAGCAGTTTGTATAACATCGCCTGCGGTTTTCTGCAGGTGCAGGTAAGCCAGCAATAATTCCATTTGCTTTGGCGCACCCTTCCAGTCATTTAATATTTTACTTAGCGATTCGTCATTATCAAACCGGGGGTTTAAGAGCACGTATTTTTCCAGTTTTATTTTATATCGCTCTGTAAGTTCTTCCCAGGCAAAACAAATCTTTTTATCAATCAGTTTTTTTATAACCGGGTAAACATGTGTTGCATCTAATATCTGCTGCACTTCTGTTAGCTGTAGTTGCTTTTTCATGAGCAGTGCTTCTGCCACTAAAAATTCTTCACCAGATAAATTGGAAAAATCATCGCCGATTTCTTCGTTATATATTAAAACAGTTTCACTGCTCAGTTTAAAATTAGCGGGCAGGGCAGCGGCCATTACTTCTCCTTCTGAGCACATATAATAATCGCTCATCCA
>JANLQE010000011.1:0-1663 GCA_031367625.1 Bacteroidota bacterium | reverse complement strand
TGGTAAAACCACTACTACAAGATTGATTGCACACATTGCTAAAAGTTCGGGTTATAAAGTGGGTTATACTACCAGTGATGGTGTGTATATCCAGAACCAGTTAATGATGAAGGGAGACTGCACCGGACCGGTAAGTTCCACGTTTGTATTGCGTGACCCTACGGTAGATTTTGCCGTGCTGGAATGTGCAAGAGGTGGTATCTTAAAAAACGGGCTTGCTTTTCAGAACTGCGATATTGCGATCATTACCAACGTAAGTACTGACCACATTGGCTTGGGCGGAATTGATAGTCTTGAACAAATGGCCAAAGTAAAAGCAGTGGTTGCCGAAACTGTATTCCCCCATGGTTATGCGATTTTAAATGCAGATGATGATTTGGTGTACAATATTAAAGAAGGGCTTGATTGTAACATCGGTTTGTTCAGCATGGATGAAAATAATCCACGCATAAAAAAGCATTGTAACAATGGCGGCTATGCTGCGGTGTTTGAAAACGGCTATGTAACCCTTATGAAAGGCAACTGGAAAATAAGGGTTATTAAAGTGGCCGATGTACCCATCACTTATGGAGGTAAAGCTATTCACAATATAATGAATACCCTGCCCGCAATTCTGGCAACTTATTTATACAGGGAAATAAAAGTAGAGGATATAAAAGAGGCATTGGAAACTTTTGTTCCTTCTGCCACGCAAACACCTGGCAGATTAAATTTTTTCAAATTTAAAAACTTTGAAATTTTAGTTGACTTTGCTCATAACCAGGCAGGCCTGCAGTTGTTATGTGACTTTGTAAATAAAATGGATGGCACTCCAAAAGTTGGTATCATTAGCGGTACCGGCGACAGGCGGGATGAAGATATAAAAGACCTGGGTAAAATTGCCGCCGGTTGTTTTGATGAGATCATCATACGGCAGGATAAAAGTTTACGTGGCCGCACAGCAGAAGAAATTGTACAACTTTTGGTGGAAGGTATTAACGCCACAAAAACCAAAGAAATTCCTATTACAATTATTTATGATGAAAAGGAAGCCATCATGCATGCGTACAAGACTGCCAAACCGGGCTCTCTCATTACTGTTATGTGTGATGAAGTAATTGAATCATTAGATTTAATAAAAGGTTTAAAAGAAGCGGAGGACAATTTGTAACTTAAAAGGTATAGGTATTTTATTTTTTAAAATGGTTTTGGCTGTTTTACCTTCAACCCCTAAATTTGCAGTCCCAAACGAAATTTTGGTATATTGATTGGGTTATGGTGTAATGGTAACACAACAGATTTTGATTCTGTCTTTCTAGGTTCGAATCCTAGTAACCCAACAAAACAGGGCAAATTGGTATTATCCATTTGTCCTGCTTTTGTTTTAGACATCTTCAAGCATGGTAAGCTTTTTATTTTTCAGTGTTTTGAAATATGAAGGGGTTAATCCGGTTATTTTTTTAAACTGGCTGGAGAGATGAGCCACACCGCTGTAATGAAGTTTATCAGCTATTTCAGTAAGGTTAAGTTCATCGTAAATAATTAATTCTTTTACCTTTTCTATTTTGTGCATGATAATATAATGCTCGATAGTAGTTCCTTGTGTATCAGAAAAAAGATTTGCCAAATAAGTATAATCGTAGTTTAATTTTTTGCTTAAAAAATCAGAGAAATTTGTTTTGGG
>JANLQE010000396.1:0-5069 GCA_031367625.1 Bacteroidota bacterium | reverse complement strand
CTGCCAAAGCTGCACTTCTGCATTGGCAAGCGGCTGGCCATTATCCCGGTTAAGTACATCCAATTCGTCTTTGTTATTACTGATGTAGCTGATGTTACTCACATAAGTTATCTGCCGGGCAAGATAATTATTATTTATGCTAAAATCGGGATTGATGCTTGCCAGGATAATATAAGTTCCGGTTGGTAATGCATCAATTTTTATCTCCGTTGAATGCTCCTGAAAATCCTGCAGATTGGGCAAGGCAACGCTCCAGCTTTTTATTGCTTTTAAATTTGCCATTGCAGGCCATACTTTATCGTAGCCATACTTTTCAATACTTTTAATTTCATCTCTTGTTGTTTTTATTACACGCAGATAAAGGGTATTTACATTTTTATATTTTATTAATGTTCTGAAAGGCTGGCTGGGAATATTTACTTTTTCTGTAGTAAGGGTAAGGGCAGGTTGTTTAATCTGCAGCAGTAAATTCTGGCTATTTAAAGCACCTTCTGATTTCGGAAATTTATTAATGGCGGATTCACATAATGCTGCTGCTTTTTTTATATCAAACTGCGCATCTTTTTGGGTAAGCGGATTGTAGGTTTGCCCTTTGGTGTAATAAAGCTGTGCCCTTAAAAATATTGCCTGTGCCGATAATGGATTACCGGGGTAACCTGTTTCTATATTCTTCAGCGCATCTTCGTACAATTTTTCTTTATTGGAAAAAATGCCATGCTCATTTGCAAAAGCCAGTCTTATTAAATCGGCATCTATCAGTGCATCTTTGTTTTCATCTGCTGCATGAAACTTTAGCAGATCCTGTAATGCTAAAATGGCATTGTAGTAAAGTGATGCGGAATCTTTAGCAGTAAATTTTGTATTGATAAAAGTATTTACCGGTGCAAATATCTTTTCGTCGTTTAAAATAAATTTATACGCAGGTTGAGTAACATCATTCCCGTCACTCATAAAATACCTTAGCGCCCGGTGTGCTAAAAAATCGAAAAGCGTGGGCCGCAGGTTTCTGGTATTTTTTCCCTTGGTAATAATGGCATCTAATCCGTTAAGAGAAGTATTTTTTAAAATATTTTCATTTTTTAAAGAGGCTTTATAAAGAGCGCTGATAGCGGCATTCAGCTTCTCAACACTCCAGGTAGTTATATCATTGCTTTTCTCTTGGGCAACGGCAGTACGGTCATATAATTTATAGCGGTTGTTGTTTCGGTAGGCTTCAAAAAGCTGTGCCTGCATACTCTGCAGAATATTTTTTGCAGGAGTTTTTGTTTTTGAAATAAGGGTATCTATATAAAAAATATTATTCTCTTTGTTGTCTTCCTGCACCATATTGCGGTATTTCATCTGGTACATGGCAGCTTTTATTTGCTGCGCTTCGTTGCCCTCTTTAGTTGCAGCCTCAAAAATTTTAATCACCTGTTGCAAGGCACTTTGGGTAAGGCCCTTCTTCTCAAGTTCTTCTATTTTTTTCCAATCGGCTTTGTAACCGCTGTTAGGTTGTGCCTGCACGTTAATAATATTGATGGAGAATAAAAAAAGGAGCGTAAAGATTTTTCTAAATTTCATAAAGGATTTTTAAAAGAAATAAAATACAAGTTACCAATTTCAGGCAGGGATATGCTATTTAGATGAAAGCATATTGATTTTGCATAAATAAACCAGGTAATTATTTTTTTAACTTTTTATTACCGGCTTGGCTTTTTACACCGGCCATGGGTTTGCATTATTGTAACAAATTTCTCATCACATTAAATCATTGCAATAAAAAAAGAATTTTTTCAGGCTGAGGAGCAGAGATGCAAAGAATAGAATAATTGATTACCAATCTCTGAGAATTGGTTCTCTATTTAAAACAAATAATATAATTTTTTGGTGGCTATACTTTAGCGTGGAAGCGTGGGCTTCACCCTTTTTTTTTGTAGTGCGGCTTTTTCAAAAGCCATTTTTTGCCGGTAAGGCGTCAAGACGAAAATAAACCATGAGATTCCACGCTTAGGGGCTTATACTTTTCAATAGTTTTTAGACACGCTCATTTATTTTTTCATCACCTCTGCCATTGTTTTACCAATATCTGCAGGGCTTGCAACAACATGAATACCGCACTCCGCCATAATTTTCATTTTTGCTTCTGCTGTATCATCTGCACCGCCAACAATAGCGCCTGCGTGGCCCATGCGCCTGCCCGGAGGCGCTGTTTGCCCGGCTATAAAACCTACTACAGGTTTTTTGTTTCCGGTACTTTTTATATATTCAGCAGCTTCTGCTTCCATGCCGCCGCCAATTTCACCAATCATAACAATGGCATCTGTTTCTGCGTCATTCATAAATAATTCTATGGCTTCTTTAGTGGTAGTACCAATAATGGGATCACCGCCAATGCCAATAGCTGTAGAAATTCCAAGGCCGGCTTTTGCCACCTGGTCTGCGGCTTCATAAGTAAGTGTACCACTTTTTGAAACAATTCCTATGCGGCCCTTTATAAAAATAAAGCCGGGCATAATACCCACTTTGCATTCATCGGCAGTAATTACGCCGGGGCAGTTTGGGCCAATCAGCCTGGTGTTAGTGCCCTGCAAATAATTTTTCACTTTTACCATATCCATCACCGGTATGCCTTCTGTAATGCAGATCACTAAACCTATGCCTGCTTCTGTAGCTTCCATTATGGCATCGGCTGCAAAAGCGGGAGGTACAAAAATAATACTGACATCTGCGCCTGTTGTTTTTACAGCATCTGCCACAGTATTAAAAACAGGTTTATCCAAATGAGTGCTGCCGCCTTTTCCGGGTGTTACACCGCCAACAACCTGTGTACCATATTCAAGCATTTGGGTAGCATGAAAAGTGCCTTCGGTACCGGTAAAACCCTGTACAATTATTTTAGAATCTTTATTTACTAAAACTGACATAACTTAATTGATATTATAAAAAAATGTGGCGCAAAGATAAGTGACTTGCGGCCATAGATTAAACAGGATCGTTTTTTATTTTGGAAAGAGGCTGTTCAATTGTGCATCTGTATAATCGGCAACAAACATTAAAATATTTGGCAAATGGCTAAACTCATGCATCTGGTGGTAGCTGGTAATGGCAACAGCTTTCATTCCCGCATTCAGTGCAGCTTCCACGCCTTTTGGGGAATCTTCAAATACTATGCAATCTTCATAAGCCACATTTAATGCATCGGCACATTTAATAAAAACTTCGGGATCAGGTTTGCTGGTAGTTACATCGTTGGCGGTAACAATAGTGCTAAAATATTTTTTAACAGGAATATGATCCAGTACAAAATCTACATTAAAAGGAATAGCGGCCGTACCTATTGCCATGGCTATATTATTTTGTTTGGCTTTTTCAAGAAACGCATCCAACCCATCAATCAGTTTTAAATGTGGCTTGTAACTGGCCTGGTATCTTTTTTCTTTTTCAAAAGAAATTTCATCCATCTGCTGTTGGGTAAATTTTCCTTTTTCAAAAATCCTTTCAAACAACTCTTGATTTTTTCCGTACATGTGGCTTTTGGTTTCTTCTTTGGTAAGGTTGGCTTTTAAGTCATTGTTTAAAATATCAAACCATACATCTGCATGAAACTGCATATCGTCAATCATTGTCCCGTTCATATCAAAAAGAAAAGCTTTTGGTTTCATTGGTAATTTTTTTTACTATTAATCTTAAAAATTAATTACTAAGGCTCCTGATTTTCAGTAACCACTTTTAATGTGAATTTTTTTGCCTCCACAGCCGGCGGTGCAGATACTGGTAAAAACCCGAAGGTTATCTTTTAGGTCACAACCATTTTTACAATGCTTTTAATTAAATAGATTATTTTAATGGTTATGTGGCAAGATGCTCCTAAATTTTTAAAACTGACCGCTGCTAAATAAAAAACAAACGTACAAGTGCCAACGATGATAAGCATTGTGATGCAGCCTGGGTAAAAAATTATATGCGTCGCAATTTAAAATGTACCTAATGTAAAAAGCATTCACAAAATGAATGCTCTCAGACTATTTACTTTAGTTTTTTAAAGTTTACACCTTTTAGAAAGGTGTAAACTTTAAAAACTATGCTTCTTTTCCATGGCATTGCTTATACTTCTTTCCACTTCCGCAAGGGCAGGGATCATTTCTGCCGATCTTCGGCTCTACTCTTATTGGCTCCTGCTTTACTACAGGGGAAGGATCGTAATAGTCATTTTCATTTGCTGCATAATTGCTGCCCGCCGCATCTATCTGCATTTTATTTGCATTCATTTTGCTCATGTCCGTTTTCTTTTCACGCCCTTCTTTTATCCGATGGCTATCGGATTGCCCGGCGTTGGTTTGTTCCATCGGGATACCGGCATGGCATAAGAAGCTAACGACATCTTTATTTACCTGGTCGTCCATTTGCTTGAAGGCATTGTACGCTTCTATTTTATAAATTACCAAGGGATCTTTTTGCTCGTAACCCGCAGTTTGTACGCTATGGCGCAGATCATCCATGGCCCTGAGATGTTCTTTCCACGCATCATCAATTAAGGCAAGTGTAATGCTGCGCTCTAATGAATTGCCCAGTTCAGCGCCTTTTGTTTCAAAATATATATCAAGGTTTGCCAGTGCCTGTATAGATTTTTTTCCATCGGTAAATGGCACAGCTACATTTTCAATCTGGTTGCCCTGTTCCTTTCTTATGTTGGTAATGATGGGCATTGTTTGTGTGGACAGCGCATCTTTTTTTAGATTGTAATGCGCTATGGCCTGCAGGTATAATTTTTCGGTTAATGTATTGGCGGCATCTTTATCTAATTCTTCTTGTTCAATATTTGTATCAATACCAAAATGTAAAATTGCTGCCAGTTTGAAGCCCTCAAAATCATTGGCTTCTTTAAAAGAATTAATGAGTCCTTCTGCAACAGAGTAAAAGGCATTGTCCAGATCAAGTGCCAGTCTTTCTCCAAATAATGCATGATGGCGTTTGCCATACACTACATTTCTCTGCTTGTTCATTACATCATCATATTCAAGCAACCTCTTTCGGGTACCAAAGTTATTTTCCTCTACTTTTTTCTGCGCTCTTTCAATGCTTTTGGT